>NZ_JANZMJ010000019.1:0-105739 GCF_025175645.1 Peribacillus aracenensis | reverse complement strand
TCCAATGATACCTAGCCTTATATGAAGTTCGTGTTCCTCAGACCGGAGGTTTGCCGCTTGCTTCCTTCAGATTCCACGTCACCGTGGACACCCTTGCATTAAGCTAACCACTACTACTGCCTTCATGATTCGGGACTTTCACCCTATAGATTGCACCCATGCCGGGCGCACGAAAAAGAGCTGAAGTACCAGCTCTCCTTTTAACAATGAACAAAGCTCTTGGATGATTCATTTAGGTTCTCATTGAGGTATTTTCACTTTAAAAGATTCAAACTCGACAGGCTGTAAAGAATCCCCTTTAAATTCTAACTCTTTAGATTCACCATTTTCGTCAAATTCCACTCCTCCTCCATCCGTTGGAAGTGCTAAATAAGGTGTGATCGTCAATTCTTTGACACCCTCACTGACGGGGTCAAATTTATTCTGCCCATTAAACACCATTATCCCCTTATGGCGTTTACCTGTAACAGGACCTGAATGCGAGGTGATTTCTTTACCATTTTCGTCCGTCATACGGAAATCTATAAAACGTGGTGCGTACTAAAAACTTTTTTAATTGTATCGTTTTAAGACAAAAACGGAATTCCAAAACCAGTAACTAAGACCTAACCCTAGCCATATTACATACATAATCCAACCTTCGGCTATAAACATTTTGGATTCCATAGAAATAATTCTCTCAAAAAAGGTTCGGTCTATAATTTGAATCACAAAAAAAGTAATTAATAGGTAGGCTATTAGACCAATAATGCTAAATGGCTTTTTTCTGCGATTTAATAACAGAGAGAACGGAAAAGCTGAGACTAAATAAATTAGGAAGACGAATCCAGAAACTACGAAAATTAATGGCAAATAGCCACTAATTGACCCTTCCGTGATAGTAGCAATCATATAAATGTGAGCAAAAGTAATACTAGATAACAATAATGTGAGGAAATATTTTTTCATCTTTTATCCACCCTTTGTGTTTTATTACACTATTATGACTATTATACCGTTTTTCCATAATTGTACCATTTTCGACATGTTTTTATGTTATATTATAAATGTTATATCCAATATAAGGAAAGCGAGGAAGAAACTTGAAGTTATATTCACTTTTAAATCGAAAAAGATTTAATCCCAAGTATTTAGTTTTACCATTTGTTCTCACAGGTTTTGTCTATGGTGGTAACTCAGCTTCTGCTGAAAGCAATG
This sequence comes from Peribacillus aracenensis, assembly GCF_025175645.1. Lineage (NCBI taxonomy): Bacteria > Bacillati > Bacillota > Bacilli > Caryophanales > Bacillaceae > Peribacillus > Peribacillus aracenensis. The sequence continues at coordinate 104,542 of NZ_JANZMJ010000019.1, read as the reverse complement.
TCGATGTCATTTATTCAAACGAATCTATAACACTTCAATTTAATCAGAATGCTGATTTTTATGAATTGTATAAAGAGGGGAAGCTAGTCTACAAAGGTAGTGATAAAAATTTTGTAGATAAGAATATCAAAGAGGGTCAACGCTATAAAATAGGTGTCTATAATAATAATAAACTTGAAGATGTGATTAACGTAAGGACCAATAAAAATGAGGACATCGTTCAAACAAAATCACCTCAGATGAGGTCTGTTGCTTCAAGTGAGCAAGATAGTCAGGACCTATTGATGAAAGAAGAAGTAAATAATAGCTACGTTGAATCCGTAACATCGGCTAACTCTGTGTCATTAGAGTGGAGCGCACTTCCGGATAATGATGGCATATATGAAATATTTAGAGATTCTAAAAAAATTGGAGAAACAAAAGAATTACAGTTTGTTGATACAAATGTTGAGCCGGATAAGCGCTATACATATGACATTGTAGCGGAATCCGAAGTCGATGAAAGTACAAAAGAAAAAATAAATGAAGAAATTAAAAAACAAAATAGTACACCTGACGCGGCACAACTTCACGAATTGTATAATACAAAAGGCATGCTTACAAAATTGGTTGATACTCCTTCAATTGATAAAAATTCTTTAACCGAAAAAACACCCGTCTTTGAAGGTGAAGAATCGTCGACTATAGGCACAAGGGCGATCCCTAAATCCGAAGAATACTCTTTTAGATATACCACATTTATACCGCAAAAATCTGTCATAGACTTTTTATCTCCCGGGAATTGGTTAAAAGGGGATAATCGTGGGTATGATCCATATTCAACAAAATTTCGTACAAACACAGAAGTCAATGTAGGATTTTGGATGCCTTTTATGACTCCATTTTTAGAAACTGGAAAATCTCATAGGTGTGATACAAGTGCATGTACGAAAGTTATAAAAGAAGACCAAGCAAGCACAAGCGGTATCAAAGTAACAAAAGATATTGTTACTACATCAAAAATGCGTTGGAGAGTGAATCATGATGTAGGCATTCCGTTTGGTGCTATCTATCCCAACATTACGTATTACTATGATGCGGTTCTTACAAAGACCACATTTAACGTGAATGGATCTCATGATAAAGCTCCAGCTCACGAATTCTATATGTTCTCGGCCACTTCCAGTGGTTATAATACGCTTCACCGAACAACGGTAGATTCCACTTGGGATTTCACATTGCTCGCCCCTGGAGCTCCGCAGACGAATTTTAAAGTTTCTCTTTAATTTTATTCCATTAAGACATCTCGTTTACGAGGTGTTTTTTTATTGGTCGAGTCAATACGACATCGGATTTAACGATGATCCCCACAGCACGCTGAAACAAGAACTGGATAATGACTTCACAATTGTCCTGACTTCGATTGAAAAATACCTTGCCTACAGCGACCAGGTATTTGACAGCACGTTCTAGGACATCGAAAAGGGAATCATTGAAGTTCACACCGGTATGGGCTTTTATCAAAGGATTAGCTGGGTTTCTTCATTTTTACTGCTTTTCTAAATAGCGATAAATCGTTGTTCGAGATACGCCCCATTTTTCTGCGACGTCTTTAATCGGTGTACCATTTTCAATTAGGGACTTCATCATTTCAATATCTTTCGGTCCAAATTTTTCAGGACGTCCACCAAGACGACCACGTGCTCTAGCTGCAGCTCGTCCGGCAGCCGAACGTTCCTCAATTAAATTACGTTCAAATTCCGCAAATGCCGCAAACAAATGAAACATCAATTGGCCTGTGGCATTGCTTTTTTCCATTGTTAAATTTTCTTGTAGACTGTGGAAGCCCACACCACGTCCATTTAAGTTATTCACAATTTGAATTAAGTCTTGCATATTGCGTCCTAATCGATCCAATCGCCATACTACAATCGTATCGCCTTCACGTGCATACTGAAGTGCTTCCTCTAAACCAGGACGCTGTCTTTTTGCCCCACTCATTTTATCATCGAAAAATTTGGAACAGCCATATAGCGTAAGAGCGTCCATCTGTAAATGTAAATTTTGCAATCCCGTCGACACACGTGCATATCCAATTAACACTCAAATCACTCTTTCTTTTTTTCCTCTTATATTTATTGTAACATAAGATAAAAAGAGATAGGTTATTGAACGTAGAATAATGAACAAAGTTTTGTTACGAGAAAGGCAATTAAAAACGTCCTTTTCAAATCGAACAGTGGTGTGTTCAGAAAAGGACGAGTTTTGGATCAAATAATAACTTATTTATGAAATGTGTGCTTTTTTAACTTTGTTCCACAAATGGGGCCATATTGTTGAATAACACCTAGATATCTAGGTAGGAGTTTTGTGAAACTTTGTACTTAAAGTAACTGAGCAGATTAGCTTAATAAGAAGTATACTATTGCTCAAACTTTGTTCTAAAGCTACAACTGGAAGGTTAATAATAATTATCCATATAATAACCAATATGTTAGCATTATGTTGTTTAGATTATGAATAAGGTTTGAGAAGAGGGGGGTACTAATGTTAGGCGGGATCTATTGGGTGAAATGTTAGTTCATCTTTTTGTCATATAGCTAATAGTTTTAATCACTGTATATTTATTTGTCAATGTCAAAGATTTTAAAAAAATAAATCCCTGCCAAGATAAAGATAGACAGGGATTTATTTTGTTTATCATTAAATTAATCATTTTTGCTCTGTTCAGAAGTAATCAATATTTCTTTTCATTCACAAAAATAGCAACCACCAGTATAGAAGCGAGTGTAAATAACGTCATGAACCAGATTTCAATAGAAAAATCATTAGTAGCCGAGACAATTAAAGATAAGCCGATTGGCCCGCCAATTTGATGCATGGTATTTGTAACGCCACTCGCAATACCAGCCAGTTCAGTTGGCGCTTCATGAACGCCTGCTGAGGTGACCGGTGCTAAAATCAGTCCTTGCCCCAAACCCAGTATTAACATAGGAATGAGAATAGTACGCCAATAACCATTGGCTGGGTTAGAGAAAGCAAGTAAAATTAACCCAGCCACTAATATTATCTCACCAACAAGTAAAACTTTGCTATTTCCAAATTTTGCGGTTAATCGTGGTAATTGCATGGCTATGATAAAATTGACGATTGTCAGAGGTAAAAATGCCAGACCCGATTGTAAGGCCGAAAAGCCATATTGACTCTGCATCATTTGCGGTAAAAAGAACCAAAATGGCAACATTGCCATCATAAATAAAAGCCGTGTGGCATATGCACCGGATCGTATCTTATTTTTAAAGAGTGATAATGGCAAAATGGGATATGGAACGCTTCGTTCCCAGAAAATGAATAAGCCTAAGATAATCATACCGGCAATGACGAATATACCTTTGCTTTCTGTCAATCCATATATGATACCAATTAATCCTGTGATTGATAATAAACTACCTAGATAATCAATGCTTTCTTTTCGTCGTTCTGAATTTTCTACGTACCTTACTGTTAAGAAAAACAGAAGAAGAGTGAACGGTACATTTATCAGGAAACCAGCCCGCCAAGAAATCAAGCTAGTCAACCCGCCGCCAACTAATAAACCGACACTCGAACCAATTCCTGCTGTTGCGCCATAATAAGAAATAGCACGCTGTCTCATATTGTTCTGATACGCATCCATGATTAATGCGAGGGTTGTAGGTGCAATAATCGAGCTGCCAATCCCTTGAATGGCACGCATAGCAATCACCATCTCAGGTGTTCTTGATAGACCAATGATTAGTGAACTGATCCCAAAAATGAACAGCCCAAACAAAAAAATACGTTTTCTTCCCAGCAAATCAGAAAGCCGTCCACTTAGAAGTAAGAAGCCTCCGAATGTGAGCGTATACGCACTTGATACCCATGAAAGTGCTGCGGCAGATAAGCCCAGGCTTTCTCCTATCTGTACTGAACTAGTAAAAATGATCGAGTTATCCATTAATATCAAAAAGTAGGATAGTAATGTAATCGGTAAGGTGATTCCAAATTTTTCTTTATTCAACTTTTTTAACTTCTTTCTATTTCTTTAATTGTTTAATTCTCTCTAGCCAAGTATCTATTTCCTTTGATACCTCAGCTTTATTTTTACCTTTAATTGCAAGCATGATACCGTTAGTTTCTTCTCCGCCCTTTACAGTATATCCTTCTAGAACTTTCGCTCCTTTAGCACCAGCATTTATCTGTCTAAAGGTTGAACCAGAACCGTAACCGCCATTCGTGTTAAATGGAATCACCGTTTTCCCCTTAAAATTATAACTATCTAAAAATGAAACTACCGATTGAGGCAAAGCCATGTTCCATGTGGGCGCTCCGATAAAAATACGATCATAGTTCTCAAAATTAGTAATGATTGTTTTTAATTCTGGTAGGGTAGCACTCTCTTGTTCTTGCGCATTTTGTTCTACTTCCATTCTGTAATCCGTTGGTCTTGACTCTTTTGTTTCAATTTGTACGAGATCTCCACCAACTTTTTCTTTGATAAGTTCAGCAACTGCCTTAGTATTTCCCGTCCTTGAATAATAGACAATCAATGTTTTTGAATTTTTTATGGTTGTTCCTTCCTTTTCATTCTGATTTATTGTTTTTGGTAGAATAATGAAACCGACGATAATGACGCATATAACTGTTATTAGCAAGAAAATATAATTTTTCTTAATTATCTAAATCTCCACCTTTGTACTGTGTTTTTCCTCCATAAAAAGGCTGTGACATAGTACAAATAATGGACTATGTCACAGTTTTTTCTATTCATTCTGCTGATTGATTTACATCATACACTGCTTAAATCAATAAAAATCAGGTTTTGGTTTATTTTCTGAGCCAGGTTCCCATAAGCCGATACTTGCTCGGATATCGTTTCGTTTGCCTGTAATATTATCGATAACAAATTGAGCAATTGCATATCTTGTAATTTGAGCGCCTAAAAATGGTTCTCCTTTTGGGCTTGCGACATAATCCTTTCGTTTGCCATTATATAACCAAGTCATCCGCATATAAGTGTAATCTAAATCACTTGCTTCAAGTGATTCTACTCCGCGGTTATGAGCAACCGATCCGCCCATCATTCGGCTATTCCATGTGGCAAAAGGTTCCGCAACTTCGCCATATACACTTAATACACCTGCTTGAATGATACGCTTAACGCCAGTTTTATGCATTGCTTCAATGACTGTTCCTGTAATTTTTTTATTGTCAAAATTCATATAAACAATCTCTTGGTTTTGCATGGCATTCACCAAATCTGATACATTCCCCCCATCACCAGAAATCTTTTTTTACATTCGGATAGGGTAGACTAGTTGCATGACGACCAAACAATGTTAGTTTCAGATCAGCTTGTTCTTGTAAAAGTGGTATCAGCACTTCTGGAATTTGACCGCCTGCACCAATGATAAGGATATTTTTCATCATTTTTCTGTGTCCAACATGCGATTCATGAACCATTCAACTTGTTGTGGCGCATCATGATCAAAGAAAGCTGATTCTTTCATATCTAAAGCAGCTATTTTTTCAATATCTTCTTTTGAAAGTTCAAAATCAAAGATATCAATGTTTTCAGCCATTCGTTCTGGACGAACAGATTTAGCCAATGCAACAATTCCTCGTTGCATTAACCAGCGAAGCACGACTTGTCCAACAGTTTTGCCATATTGTTCTCCGATTTCTGCTAATACAGGATTTGTGAATAGATCGTGACGTCCTTCTGCAAATGGAGCCCAAGCTTCTACTTGTACACCATATTTTTCATGCCATTTTTGATCTTCAATTCTCTGATTCCAAGGGTTCACTTCAATTTGATTGATTTGAGGCTTCACTTCATTCAGCCCAACAAATTCAATCATCTTAGCTGATTTGAAATTTGAAATACCAATTGCACGCAATTCACCTGCTTTTTGCGCTGTAACTATTGCTCTCCATGCTCCATAAACATCGCCATAAGGTTGGTGAATTAGATAAAGATCAAGATAGTCTAGCCCCATAGTATCAAGTGAGTGTTCAATCGTCTCAGTTGCTTTAGATTCCGGTGCTTGTAAAATAAACAACTTAGAGGTTACAAAAAGTTCTTCACGTGTAACAAGCCCTTCGTCAATTGCTCGTTTGATACCTTCACCCGTTTCTTTTTCATTTCCATAAATAGAAGCCGTGTCGATCAAACGATATCCTGCTTTGATTGCTTGATAAACTGCTTCAGCTGTTTCATCCAATGGAATTTGGTAAACTCCAAACCCTAATTGTGGTATTTCCACACCATTGTTTAATTTGATTGTTTGCATGTTGTTTTCCTCCTCTAGCTTTGATTACATTACCTATCCTAAACCTTGGAGTTAAGTCCATGGCAAGGAAAAAGTTTTATTTTTTTCGTTCCCACAATTTTTCAACTTTATAAGGTGCCATTACACCTGTCTTGAATTTTGCGAGATGCTCATCATAAGTTTCAATTTTATAAACTAGTAAATCCCTAACTTCCTGCATTACGGCTAACTTTTTATCCAGCTCCTCCAACTGATCAAATAAAATCTGTTTTTGAGCTTCTTCTACATTTTGCGTTTCTCGTAATTGGGCCAACTGGGCAAACTCAATTAAGGATTCAACCGATAATCCGGCATTACGCAAATTTTTAGCTAAATAAATCCAATTCAAATCCTTCGTCGTATAGTCACGATATCCACTTGCATTTCGGTGAACAGGTGGGATAACACCTACTCGTTCATAATATCGGAGTGTATCAACACTTAAATCAAACATCTCAGCTGCTTTTTTAATATTCATCGAATATTCCTCCTTACTTATATAAACTATAATAAACCTTTGAGCTAACTCCAATGCAAGGATACAGTTATAATTAAAACCCTCACTCTTATAAAATTGATTTTGTTATCAATATGCCCATTTTGGGAACATTCTACATAAATAGTTTATCCTTTATAATATTTTATTGAGTTCTTATTGTAGGATTAAAGTGTTCATAAAATCAGTGTTTTCTTATTCCACAAAGCTAGGTAATAGTTAATTAGTGAATAAGTATTCTTGAAAAGGCGGATATGTTAGTTTAACAAGTGAAAGCATTAAAGATCTTCAACAATCGGGCGCGATTGTTGAGCAACGAAAAAAGCCTAATTTCTCAATTTTAATGAGAAATTAGGCTTTTTATATTTACTTATAGTGCAAAATAGCATTTAAAAAGTGTGCATTTTATCTCTTAAAGTGACATAAGTGAATCTAAGTATTTTCATTAATCTCTAAAACTTATAACTTTTAGATGGAAAAAAGGCTTCTTTGCTCGACTTTTCGGAAAGTGAACAAAGAACCTAAAAAAAATAAAAAAGGGGGTATGACCAACCCTGCTTAGTTTGTCATACCCTCATTATACAATAATTACCTTAACAGTTAAAATCATACAGACTCTCACCAGGGATTTTCTTTTATAACCCATTTTTCAATAAGGGGTTCCACCACATAGCCAGCAATCCAATATTTTAAGGTATCCCCAGAACTAAAATTTTCTCTCTCTCTAGTTGTTTATGAGAATTTAGCTCATTTTTTTCGTTTTGGGGGTAACCAGTTTTGTTAGCTTGATGGGCATGTGGCGGTACCCCATCACTATCAAGCTAACATTTTGAAGTACCCCCAAAATGATAAAAATAAGCTTCGTTGCTATCAAAGATAAAAAATTTCGTTCTGGGGTATTGAAAATTTTTAACTTGATGGCGATGTGATTCAGTCCTTCTTCAATAAATTGTAAGTTAAAACATTCAAATTGCATTAAAATACATGTATAACATATTGCATATTTAGACAATTTAAATGTCTATTTTATGTATGGATATTATATCAAAGTTTATTGAAGGAAATTTCTATTAATAAGCACTTTAATACTTCTAAGAAGATTAATAAGTGTATAGAGATAAATAAATATGTAATATCAAAAATGACTTGATTAGAATTATATATTATGATAATATTCATCCCACGTCCTTTTTGAATATTTATTCATTAATAGGAGAGAAAATTAATTGAACCCCTATATAATACTTCAAATTGGATTATTTTTCCTACAAAAGGGGAGTATAGTAAATGGAATTATCAAATCTTTGGTTATTTTTAGTTACAGTCGTTCTATTATTAGTTATTCCAGGTCCATCAGTTTTGTATATTATTGCTAGAAGTATTGATCAAGGTAAAAAGGCTGGACTAGTATCAGTTTTAGGGATGTCTACAAGTGCAGCAGTACATACTTTATCTGCTGCAGTTGGAATGTCTGCAATTCTTATGGCATCTTCAACGGCATTTAATGCAATAAAACTACTAGGAGCTGTATATCTTATTTATCTGGGGTGTAAGACATTGCTTTCGTCGAAAGAATCTTCTACTTTTAATACTACTAAAACCAATCACAAAAAGTTAACGAAGGTTTTTTATGAGTCTGCTATAGTAGGAATCTTTAATCCTAAAACTGCACTGTTTTTTCTAGCTTTCTTTCCTCAATTTATTTCGCCTACAGGTGGATCGATTCCATTTCAATTTTTGATTTTGGGGAGTGTTTTTATTGTAATTGCTTTTGTTAGCGATAGTATGTATGTATTGCTTGCTTCCAGTATTCGAAATTGGATTAACGGTAGTCCAATGAGAACAAAAATTCAAAATTGGCTAACTGGTGGAACATACATTAGTTTAGGAATAGTAACAGCTGTTGCTAAGAGTTCACAAAAATAATGTGGAAAATTATTAAATATACAATCTCCAAAAGAAGCCATATGTTAACTTTAAAAAGTTTGACCATTTCTAAAATGAAAATCCGAAATCGATTTACGATTTCGGATTTTACTTATTGAACAGGAAAAGCAGAAGTTGTATCACATTCCCTTCATGTTAAAACAATCGGTATTCCTTAAAGTGAAAAGGTAAGCTAACAAAAAGAAATACCCTCAAAATGAAAAACGTTATTCTTTCTGTAGAATCATAGGAAAGGATGGCGTTTTTTGTATGTCTATTTCAGTATCTGACGAACTACAACTATTTGCACAGGAGATTCAGAGTCTTTTATCCCCAAATACCTTGCAGAGTCTAGCTAGAGATGTTGAGTTTGTACAGCGAACAAGTAAGTATCGAGCACAAGATTTAATAGCATTATGCGTATGGATAAGCCAAAGTGTAGCAAACACTTCCTTAACCCAGTTATGTAGTTGTTTAGAAGCATCAACAGAAGTACTCATAAGTCCTGAAGGACTAAATCAAAGATTTAACGCCGCAGCCGTGCAGTTTCTACAACAAGTATTAGCTAAACTTCTGAACCGAAAATTATCTTCATCTAGGTTATTTTCTTTTCCATATAATTGTATTTTCAAGCGTATTCGCATCTTAGATTCCACTGCATTTCAACTTCCAGATGTATTTTCATCGGCCTATCCTGGTGCAGGAGGTTGTAGCCATAAGGCTGGTGTGAAAATTCAACTTGAATATGACCTTTTAAGTGGACAGTTTCTCCATATTCATACAGGACCAGGTAAACAACATGATCGAACCTACGGTTCTTTGTGCGTCCCAACTGTAACAGCGAATGATTTATGTATCCGAGATTTAGGTTATTTTCATTTGAAAGATCTTCAACATATACAAGATAAAAAGGCTTATTATATCTCACGTATCAAATCGAATACACGTATTTATCAACAAAATCCTAACCCTGATTATTTTCAAGATGGCAGAATCAAGAAAGGTACAGAGTATATCCAGATAGATATGGAGGTTTTAATGAACTCTCTTCAACCAGGACAAACATGTGAAATATCCGAAGCTTATGTAGGAATGACTGATAAAGTACCAACTCGTGTGATTGTTCATCGACTAACAAAAAAACAACAACAAAAACGATTACAAGATCAAACTGTAAGAGAAAAAAAGAAAGGAATGAAGTATTCTGCTCGTAGTAAACGACTTAGCGGTATCAATGTATATATGACAAATACTCCTACAGATATTGTCCCGATGGGACAAGTACATGATTGGTATTCTTTACGTTGGCAAATCGAAATTTTATTTAAAACGTGGAAATCATTCTTTCATATTCATCATTGTAAAAAGATAAAACGAGAACGATTGGAATGCCACTTGTATGGGCAACTGATTGCCATTCTACTCTGTTCTTCTACCATGTTTCAAATGCGGCAATTACTTCTTATGAAAAAGAAACGAGAACTGAGTGAATATAAGGCCATTTATATGATTAAAGATTACTTTCTTCTTCTTTTTCAAGCTATACAGAAAGACACCCAAGAGCTATCAAAGATTCTAATTCGCCTGTTCAACCTCCTACAGCAAAACGGGAGAAAATCTCATCGGTACGAGAAGAAAACAGTCTTTGATATATTAGGTATCGTTTACAATTATACCATGTCTGATAATCAAGCGGCTTAATTCAAAAAAATGAAACCCGTTAGGGTTTATTTTGTATGCAAATCTTTAAATTCCCTACACATAACCTTTAGAAAAAAGAAACAATCTCTACTATAATTGACGTTGTATGAGCTTAGCTTGATAGCGATGTGGCGGTACCCCTTTAAGGGATATATTAACACAACTACCTCTATTCAATGAAAAAAGGTGCTTTGTAAATCTTCAAAGGAATAAATATGTCTAGGTTCTTGAATCTAGACATAATGAACAATATATCCTACTAAATACAAATTGTGAATATATAGCTATTTTGGATTCCGATATTCAAATATATTCTATCGAGATTACTTTTAAAATACATAAAATATAAAAAGGTTCTGCCGATAGTGCTTAGAACCCACAACACTTTGAACCAGTTAAGAATAGAAAAATAGGTCTGTAACTAAGGAGTTTTGGCGTTAAACAGCGATCAAGCATTATATTGACAAACACATATTTTTGATTTAAAAAAACTAATCCCCTTAATTCGAAATCCAGCCTTGGGCTTATCTGCTCCTTTTTAGTGAACATTCACCCTCTTACATGGAAATAAACATAGGTCCAAAAACAATCTAGTCTAAACTAGATTACTTATTATCAGGATTAAATCAACTGTAGACGTATGCTTAACCAGTAGTGTGCTGTTAATTGTCGTTGCATTATCGGCCCTTACTTCTTTCACTACTCCCGTCTATCAGATGAGTATTACTATTCATTTAATCCGATTTCCTTTTATTTTATTCATCCAATATTTAGGACATTGGATGTTGCAGTATATTTTGGTTTTGCTTTGTCCCATTTGTTAAGCCTTTTTCTCCGTTAGAAAGGTCTTATCTAAGTCCTGTTTTTCCACTTAGATTAAAGGATTTAAAAGATGCCCTTTTCCGGTTGCCTTTTAATAAGGAGCGAATGCGTCTCTGTAAGCAAGTTCAGAACAACCAGTCAGATTTATGGACCCGGCAAAAGGAATGAAAAAACCCAGATATTGAAGATTAATGCCGAGATAGGATTACTTATTTCCATGATAAAAGAAAATCGTCAGTCTCCTTTTTTTATTTTTTATTTATTACACTCCATACAATTGAGTAGGCATACTTGGATTTGAACAATATACAGTGTAATCTTCTGGGCAAGATTCATTAATTTCTATTTTAGTTTCCGAGGTTTCATTTATATCATCATATGGATGTTCTACGTCAAAGGGAAAAGTGATATAACGGTTATACATAAAAAGCTCTTTGAAGTGGAGGGGCACATTCTATCACTGGTATTTATCAATTATTTGGCTTTTATCGTTACAATCACACGCAGATAAGTGGAGGTTATTTACACGGTGAAGATGCCTTTATTGGAGATGAAAAGAAGGTCATTTTCTGTATAATTACCAGACTGGAAGAATCTAAGTTAACTACAATTGTTGAAGAAATCGACCCTTCTTCTTACCAATGGCAAACGTCGCGGAAGTGCGGTGGTCGGTTCAAAAAGAGAGATATTCAATGAATGGCAGCCCCAACATTTTGAGGCTGACTTTTGTTTATGTCATCGCAAGAATACTGTGATTCTAAGTCAAAAAATAAAGTAACCATTCCCCGGCCAGGAATAATTACTTCTGTATTAATCGTTCTGATTATATAGTTCAACATTTGAAAAGGTCTCTTTAGTGAGAGCGAGTGTGTTGGATATAGTTCCCTTCATTCGTCCACTGCTTTTTAATCCTTTTCTTTTGTTAGTTCTAATTGTGTTTCCCCCTGTGTTCACCGACACGTTGCTATTTTCTTTGCCTAATATTATAAGAAAGTTTTAGAAAAGTCATAATGTGTTGATCTAATTTTTGACTGGCACAAATGGTATCCTGACTATTTATGCCAGTGGTTACTGCAATCTGGATCAAATCTTGTTTCAGCTTATGGATTTTCTCTTCTAATTCAATTTCTGTAAACATTACAAATGCTCTATTTGTGGACTTTGGATGAAGAAAGCCTTCCATATTACCGATACTCCTTTCTTTGGTATATCATTGAATCAAACTGACTCCATTAGCTTTCAGTTTCCCTAACTGCATATTAGCTTTTTCTATCCGTAGTAGGATATGGTAATACTCTCCCCTTTGTTCTCGAAAAATTCGGAAATAGAACCATTCGAACTTATCGTTTTCAATTAGTCCAACCGAGTCTGACCTATCTCGAGAAACATCCACGGACTTTTTAGTTTCCATAATTTAACAATCTAAACATTTTAGCCCAAATAAATTCCACATGTCCTGATATGTTCTTTCTGATTTGATGCTTTCAAATATAACACCTTTACTCCCATATCATTTGAATTGGTTCTATATTGTTAATGGAGTGCCACAAACGGTGGGTGATGTTTAGTTTTTCCACATTGTTAAGATAAAAGTGTCATAGTTTCTTAACGATTTTGATCATAAATGCTAAACAAGTGTTGTACTGCAAAAGTGGGTGATGCTTGGCCACTGACAATCAATTTCTCCATTTCAGATATTCTCTGTTTCATTATTAGATTTCCATAAAATCTTGTCTTTAACTGGTTTTCAATCATAGAATGCACCCAGTCAATCATCTGTTGTTTTCTTCTCTTTCCAAAAACACCAGTTTTACTGGTTACATCTTTATATTGTTTGATGACTTCCCATATGTGAGGAACACCTTCACCAGTTACTGCTGACACAGTATATGCTTTAGTTTCCCATCCCTCTGTCGCAGGCTGTAAGAAATGAAGGAGTCGATTATATTCAACCTTTGCATTCAAAGCAGCCTGCTTGTTTACACCATCTGCTTTATTGATATAAATGGCATCAGCTAATTCCATTACACCTTTTTTTATTCCTTGCAATTCATCCCCTGCACCAGTCAGCATAATAACTAGAAAAAAATCCACCATGGAACGAACGGTTATTTCACTTTGTCCGACTCCTACGGTTTCAACGATTATCACGTCATAACCTGCAGCCTCACAAACCAGAAGAGTTTCACGGCTCTTTCTTGTGACTCCACCTAGTGTACCACTTGAAGGTGATGGTCGAACATATGCGTGTTGGTGACGAGAAAGTTGTTCCATTCTAGTTTTGTCACCTAGTATACTTCCTTTTGAAACACTACTCGTAGGGTCAACCGCTAATACCGCTACACGGTAATCCTGCTCACAAAGCATCAGCCCAAAAGATTCAATTAATGTGCTTTTCCCAGCACCAGGGACCCCTGTAAAACCGATTCGAATGGATTTTCCGGTATATGGCATGAGTTGTTTCAGTACTTTTTGTGCCGTTTCCATGTGAGTTGTCAGATTGCTTTCTACTAAGGTTATCGTTTGAGCAATAACAGCTCGATCACCATTTAGCACACCTTGCACATAATCATCGACTGTAAGATGTTTTTTTCTTTTAGGAGGAAAATACTGATTTGATTGAGTCCCTTTTCCCTCAGTCATTTCGTAACCTCCTTTTACCATGCCTGAATTCTGTATAGGAAGAGTCCATACTCAATGACACCCCAAGGAAACGAGCTTTTCATTGATTATCACCGAATCCGAGACGACTATTTATTTCCTCAATCACTTGCTGTGCAGCGACTGGGATAACCGTTCCCGGGCCGAATATGGCTGCTGCTCCCTTTTCTAGTAAATAATCGTAATCTTGAAATGGAATGACACCACCAATCACGACGACGATATCATCACGCCCTAAACGTTTCAGCTCTTCTACGACTTGTGGAAGCAGCGTTTTATGGCCAGCGGCTAGTGAACTCATCCCTAGTACGTGTACGTCATTTTCCACGGCCTGTAATGCTGCTTCCGCAGGGGTTTGAAATAAAGGGCCAATATCAACATCAAAACCAAGGTCCGCAAATGCCGTCGAGATTACCTTGGCACCACGGTCATGTCCATCCTGTCCCATCTTAGCGATCATAATTCGAGGACGACGCCCTTCGTTTTCTTCGAATCGATCGGCCATTTCTCGTACATCTTTCACTTGCTCCTCTTCACCAAACTCTGCACTATACACACCACTAATTGAACGAATCACTGCTTTATGCCTACCTAGTGTTTTTTCACATGCTTTTGAAATTTCTCCTAAACTCGCTCTGGCACGAGCTGCATGAATTGCTAACTCTAAGAGGTTTCCTTCTCCCGTTTCAGCTGCTTTTGTGATCGCTTGTAATGCAAATTCTACTTTCGCATCATCTCTTTCTGCACGAAGTTTCTCTAAACGTAGAAGTTGTGAATTACGAACAGCGGTGTTATCAATATCCAAAATCTCAAGGGGCTCTTCTTTTTCTAGTCGGTATTTATTTACGCCAATAATTAATTCTTTACCAGAATCAATATGTGCTTGTCTTCTAGCTGCCGCTTCTTCAATTCTCATCTTTGGAAGTCCTGTCTCAATCGCCTTTGCCATTCCACCAAGTTCTTCTATTTCCTCAATATGCACCCAAGCTTTTTCAAGTAATTCAGCAGTCAGTGACTCCACGTAATAAGAGCCACCCCAAGGATCTAATACATTGGTTATACCTGTTTCATCCTGAAGGTATAATTGTGTATTTCGAGCAATTCGAGCAGAAAAATCAGTCGGTAACGCAATGGCCTCATCCAGAGCATTCGTATGAAGGGATTGGGTATGTCCTAAGGCAGCGGCCATCGCTTCAATACATGTGCGTGTCACATTATTAAACGGATCTTGCTCTGTCAGGCTCCATCCAGAAGTTTGTGAATGGGTTCGAAGTGCTAGCGACTTATCATTTTTAGGATTAAATCGTTTCATTAATTTTGCCCAAATTAATCGAGCAGCACGCATCTTAGCAACTTCCATATAGTAATTCATTCCAATCGCCCAGAAAAAAGAAAGACGTGGAGCAAAGCGATCTATATCAATCCCTGCCCTCAATCCTGTTTTAACATACTCTAAGCCATCTGCCAGTGTGTACCCCAACTCTATATCAGCTGTAGCACCCGCTTCTTGCATATGATAACCAGAGATGCTAATTGAGTTGAATTTCGGCATATGTTGGGACGTATATTCAAAGATATCTGCGATTATTTTCATCGACGGTGCCGGTGGATAAATGTACGTATTACGAACCATATATTCCTTTAAAATATCATTTTGAATGGTTCCAGAAAGCTTCTCTTGAGGTACTCCTTGTTCTTCCGCTGCCACAATGTAAAATGCCATGATAGGTAATACGGCTCCGTTCATCGTCATTGAGACAGACATTTGGTCTAATGGGATTTCATCAAATAAAACCTTCATGTCTAGAATGGAATCTACTGCAACACCGGCTTTTCCCACATCCCCAACGACTCTAGGGTGATCAGAATCATACCCACGATGCGTTGCTAAGTCAAAGGCAATGGAAAGGCCCTTTTGTCCTGCAGCTAAGTTTCGTCGGTAAAATGCATTACTTTCTTCCGCAGTAGAAAAGCCAGCATATTGACGGACAGTCCAAGGTTGTGTTTTATACATAGCAGGGTATGGGCCTCGAAAAAATGGTGCAATGCCCGCCACATAGGCTAAATGCTTCATTTCTTTTATGTCGTTATTTGTATAGATAGGCTTTATATCAATCTTTTCATATGTCGGAACTGCTAATTCTTCAACAGACTTTCCAGAGAGTTTTTCTGCTTGTTTACGCCACTCGCTAAATTCTGTTTTTATTTCATCCTTAAATGTTACTTGGCTGAAATCTGGTTTTGTCATTATGTAAAACTCCTTTCTTCAGTAGGAGTTGACTTAAAAAGTCATAACAATTTAAGTCAGCGTGAACAAACTCAAATATTCCAGCCTCTTTATAGCTGACTTTGTCCTCTTTACTTGGATTACCTGCTAATAAAACCGTTACTTGTTCTGCTTCCTTTTTAATCGACATTGTAAGGGGAATCGCCAATTGTTGATAGGCTTCATCTTTTCCACAAATGATGACAATATCGGCATTTGAAGCAACAGCTGCATCGGCTGCTTCTTTTGCGGAAGCAAACCCATTATTTTGAATGACATCGAAGCCACCCACTCCAAAAAATTCAGCTGCAAAGTCTGCTTGAGCTTTATGAGACGGAATAGATCCTAGGTTTGCTAAAAATACAGATTGACGTTTACCTGTTTTCTCCGCATTTGCATTAACGGTTTGACGAATTTCTTCAAACTGAATGGCACCTCTTGTAGGCTGGATTCCTTTAACGCTAAGTATAGCTTCCGATTTTCTTCCCAATGCCTTTGCTAATTCACCTAACGAAGCTCCTCGTTTCGCTGCTTTAATAGAAGCTTTTGTTTTATTTAATTTTGTAGCTAAACTCTCCACCGATATATCAGCACGACCTTTCACCTGATTAATATGATCATTGATTTGCGATGTCTCATCATTAGCTGACCAATCTCCCACTTTTTCCTCCATATTTACATACATATTTGTACCAACAAAAACATCTTTACAAAGAGCAATATTCCTTATTTTCTTTGAAGCTGTTTGTTGAACCAATTTTTGTGGGAAACCTTTAATCATGGATTGAAAAATACCACCATTTACCTCGGTTTCTTGGAAAAGCTCCCATGCTTTATTTGCTATTTCATTTGTCAAAACTTCAACATACCAAGAGCCACCTGCAGGATCACTTGTCCTCGCAATATGTGCTTCCTCTTTTAATATTATCGAGGCATTACGTGCAATGCGCCGTGAAAAAGTGGTCGACTTTTGTATGGCTTCATCAAAACAACTAACATGAATGCTGTCAGCTCCGCCTACTGCAGCTGAAAATGCTTCAGTTGTTGCACGCAGCATATTTACAAAAGGATCAAAAACAGTTTTTGTCCATGCAGATGTCCGTGCATGCATGGTCATCTTCTGGGCTTCTTCATTTCCGCCAAAGGTTTCAACAATTTTAGCCCAGAGTGTTCTTGCAGCCCTAAGTTTGGCTACTTCCATAAAATAATCAGAACCTACAGAGAACGAAAAACGGATACTGCTTGCAGCCTTATTTATCTCCACCCCCCGAGTTATTAGCGCATGTAAATATTCGACGCCTGTTGCTAGTGTAAAAGCCAACTCTTCTACCGCACTGCCTCCGCCGTCATGATAGACGTTTCCATGGATAAGGACGGTTTGGAGATTAGGGGTATTTTCGATCGCCCATTTTGTTACATCGGCCATTAGTGAATAACACTCTTCCAACTCATAACTCAACGTTCCATTTGTCACCAGTTCCGCTAGAGGATCCATCCCTATACACCCATGCAACTTTCCTACTGGTTGTTCTCCCTGTTCTAAATGGGCGATAAAAAAGGCAAGGATGGGCAATGAATTTGCACCAGCATTAAGGTGGATTGAAACATTTGCAAGATTAATATCTTTTAGAGCATCAGCTACGTCGTTTACCCCTGAAATCGATAATCCTCCTTTACCGACTTCTAACAAATCCTCATTCGGGTTTTTTCCACCCTTGGTCGGTGTGTCAAGGACGATATTTAACGACGTTTGCCCTCGGCTTAGGTCATGCGTTACCACTTCATTAAAAGCTGAGGGTGTCGCAACATTAATTTCCTGACTGATCTCCCACCCACCTGGAAGGATTTTTGTACCACGAGTAAAAGGAGCCTTCCCAGGTAAGGATTGAAGTAAAGGAAGATTGTCTGTATCCTCTTTTCGATACATCGGTTGAAGTAAAAAGCCTTCATAGGTTTCTGTCACAAGCTTTTTTTCAAACGAATCCCCTTTTAGGGAATTTTCTGTTACTTCTCGCCACTGTTCATAACTAGGGATATCAAATTCTGAAAATAGGTCTACTATTTTTTCTGTCATTTTATCTTGCAATAAGTAACTACCTCCATGCTTATCGCTCTCTCCCTTCTATACTTTTTTTATAAATGTAATGAAGAGTGAGGTTCTCCACACTATTTATAAATATGTAGCCCCTCCTCTCTATAGAGATAGGTTTATAAAGGGATATTTCCATGCTTTTTCTTAGGTAATTCCTTTTTCTTATTTTTGAGCATTTCCAATGCACTAGAAATGCTTTTTCTCGTATCCCTCGGGTCAATGACATCATCAACTATTCCATTTGCCGATGCGACGTACGGGTTGGCAAAACGTTCTCGATACTCGTTAATTTTTGCTTGCCTAACAGCCTCGGGATCGGGACTTTCGCTAATCTCTTTTGCAAATAGAATATTTGCTGCTCCTGTTGGTCCCATGACAGCAATTTCCGCATTTGGCCATGCAAACACTAAATCTGCCCCGATTGCTTTACTGTTTAAGGCTACGTACGCTCCCCCGTAGGCTTTTCGAAGAATAACTGTGATTTTTGGTACGTTAGCTTCCGAATAGGCATATAAAATTTTTGCACCATGCCGGATAATTCCGCCATGCTCCTGTTGGATACCTGGGATAAACCCACTAACATCTTCGAATGTTATTAATGGAATATTAAAGCAATCACAGAATCGGATGAAACGAGCACATTTGTCAGCTGAATTAATATCGAGTCCACCAGCCATCATCTTCGGATTATTTGCAATAATTCCAACTGTATCGCCATTTATTCGGCCGAATCCAACGACAATGTTTTTTGCGAATTTTGGCTGAACCTCCATAAAGTCTTGATCGTCAACGATTAAATGAATCACTTTACGCACGTCATACACCTTTGTTCCATCAATTGGAACAACGTCAAGTAGTTCATCGATCCGCTCATCTAATGGAATTTTATTCTTAGGTTCTTTGTAAGCTGGTTTCTTTTCATAATTAGGAGGTAAGTAGCTAATTAATCGTCGAACCTCGTTTAATACTTCTTCTTCTGACGCTGCAGAAAAATGCGCATTTCCACTTACCGAAGAATGAACGTTGGCACCGCCCAAATCTTCACTATTAATCTTGGCACCTGTTACCGACTCTATAACCCTTGGACCAGTAATAAACATTTGACTTGTTTTTTCTACCATGAAAACGAAATCAGTAATCGCTGGTGAATACACAGCTCCACCGGCACAAGGTCCCATAATCACTGATATTTGTGGAATTACCCCTGAATAAATGGAGTTTCTATAAAAGATATGGCCATATCCATCAAGTGATAAAACACCTTCTTGGATACGTGCTCCACCTGAGTCATTCAACCCGATTACAGGGGCTCCATTTTCTGCCGCTAAATCCATGATTTTTGTAATCTTTGTCGCATGCATTTCCCCAAGGGCTCCACCGAAGACGGTAAAATCTTGAGCGAAAAGGAAAATAAGGCGCCCATCAATCTTACCGTAGCCTGTCACAACCCCCTCTCCTGGAGCTTCTCCGGAAGCATATTCAAGACCACGATTCTCAATAAACGGGTTTATTTCTATAAATGTTCCTCTATCTACTAATAAGTCAATTCGTTCTCTAGCTGTGAGCTTCCCACGGTCATGTTGGGCATCAATCCTTGCATCCCCACCACCTAGCTTTACTTTTTCACGTCGTTGCTCCATGATTTCGATTTTATCGAACACATCCATATAGTGGGTTCCTCCCTGACAAATGTTATCTTTTATTGATTATGCTGTTTTTACAAGGAATAGGGGCATACCATATTCAACAAGCTGACCATTTTCTACTAGGATATCAACAATTTCACCACTTACTTCAGCTTCAAGCTCATTCATGAGCTTCATAGCTTCAACAATACAAAGCACGGTATCTACATTTATTTGATCTCCCACTTTTACATATGGTTCAGAGTCAGGTGATGGGGCAGAATAAAATGTTCCAACCATTGGGGAAGTAATTTTATGAATCGATTTGTCCTCAGTCATTGTTGATGTTGTTTGTATACCTTCCTGCTTTTGAACGGGGGCGGCTTCCACTTTCACAGGTGCGACAGCAGTAGTCGCTGGGACTTGTGTTTCTTCGATAAGCGCTACTTCACCGACATTCAATTGTTTACTTATTATTATTTGCTGATCATTTTCACCTTTAATCGTTAATTCTCCAATTGAAGAACGGTCCACTGCACGAATTAATTCTTTAATGTCATTCATTTTAAACATGAGGAAACACTCCTTCTATAATTTAATTTTTATTATTTTTTCTTTACTCAATTCAGTTTTCTTAGAATCTATGAAATCTCCACCCATAGGTTCAGTCCCAATTATCCGGTCATTCTCATCAACAATTACAAAAAAATGTTTTTGCTCCATTATTCCATTACCTCTTCTCTTTACTAAATAACCTAGTGCCACTGCATACTTCAAATCACCACTAATTACTAAGTGGAAACTGTTAAATCATTCATCTCTAAAAATTTTGTATTAAAATTACCAGCTTTAAAATCCGGATGTTCTAATAAGCGAAGGTGGAAAGCTATTGTTGTATCAATTCCTTCAATGAAGAACTCGCTTAAGGCTCGCATCATCCTTGCAATTGCTTCTTCACGATTTTTTCCATGTACGATTAATTTGGCAATCATTGAATCATAAAATGGTGACATCGTATATTCTGGATAAACTGCGCTATCGACTCGGATTCCAAATCCACCTGGAGGTAGGTATAATCCAATTTTCCCCGGGGATGGCATAAAGTTTTTATCAGGATTTTCTGCATTAATCCGGCATTCGATAGCCCAACCATTGATATGAATATCTTCTTGTTTGACAGATAGCCTATGACCTGAGGCAACAAGTAATTGTTCTTTGATTAAGTCTACTCCTGTTATAAGTTCTGTAACTGGGTGTTCAACTTGAATACGGGTATTCATTTCCATAAAGTAAAAATTTTTATGCTTATCTAGTAAAAATTCAATAGTACCTGCCCCTGAATATTGTACGGCCTTCGCGGCTTTTAATGCCGCCTCTCCCATTTTCATTCTTAGTTCTTCATCAAGTGCAGGGGATGGCGCTTCTTCAACCAGCTTTTGATGGCGCCTTTGTATAGAACAATCACGTTCCCCTAGATGCACGACATTCCCGTACGAATCCCCTATAATTTGGATTTCGATGTGGCGAGGTTCTTCGATATATTTTTCTAAATAAACACCTGCGTTACCAAATGCAGTTTCTGCTTCTTGCTGCGCCATTGAAATCGCTTTTTTTAACTCTTCCTCGCATTCAGCAACCCGCATCCCTTTTCCACCACCACCAGCAGTGGCTTTAACAATAACGGGATACCCGATACTTTTTGCTGTAAATATAGCTTCTTCAATATCTTCAATAATCCCATCTGTACCAGGAACGATCGGTACACCCGCAGATTCCATCGTTTCTCTTGCTACAGCCTTGGCACCCATTTTACTGATTGCTTCAGGTGATGGTCCAACAAAAATCATATCGTTCTCAATACATCGTTTAGCAAATTCTGCATTTTCCGCTAAAAAACCATAACCCGGATGAATAGCATCTGCCTTTGTTGCTTGGGCAACACTTAATAAATTGGTTATGTTCAAGTAGCTCTTTAATGATAAGTGTGGACCAATGCAATAGGCTTCATCTGCTAGACGAACATGAAGTGCCTCTTTATCTGCCTCTGAATACACAGAAACGGTCTCAATTCCTAACTCTTTGCATGCCCTTATAACTCGAACTGCAATTTCGCCTCGATTGGCGATCAGTACTTTCTTTAACATTTTGTCCCACCCCTAAGGAAAATTTACGATTAAGACTGACTAGTCGTTCTTGGGATTATATTCGCTACTTCAATTTAATTTAAAAACACTAGAAAGGTTTTTACAATTCAGAAAATTCACAATACCTTCATCCTATCTAATAAATTGTTTTAATTAACGTCTAATACGAAAAATTTGATACCGACAGAGACAATGATGCTTTATAGTGAGCTAATCTCAGCTAGTAGTCTTTTATACGATACAATCTGTTGATCTAATTCTTGAACTGTTTTTATTGTCTCTGGATCCTTAATCCCTTTGTTCATTACTAAAAGGGACATTTTTTTTTGATATCCTTCTATACTCTTTTTTAAATCTAGTGCAGTTTTCAAAAACATGACTATTTCTTCCCTTCTTACATATTTGGCTAATATTTTTGTAAATCATAGTTCGGAAACATTTATACAGAAACTCAACTATGAAATTCAATTAGTGTAACAGGTGAATTCAAAAATTTTAAAAATTAGTTTTTCTATCTATTAATTTAATATGCAAAAAACGTGCCAAATCTAAAAACAGATAAATCATCGCATCTAATTAAAAGCTTTATTCCATTAATGTAAAAATTCATCTATTCAATGTAACTTTACATTAAAGCTCCCAACTGTTGTTCTGGAATGGATTATAGGTAGGAAATCAAATTTTTTCCATTATTTGATACAAAGCAATACAGTGACTCTTGTTTTTTATATTTACCACACCTTTTTTAAAATTCTCCTTTATATCACTTCTTGAATGCGTTAACAAAAAGGTAAGGGAGATGGGAGCCTATAAAGGAAATGTGTTTCGTAGTTTTACTTATAATTTTACTTTTTAGCATCTGTTGAATCCTTCATTGCTGTAAATTGATTCACTAAATATAATATAGGTGATTGAATTTCATTTTTAATGCTTTTTCAACTTCTTCAGGAACTAACTCTGATATATTACCACCATACTTTGCTGCTTCCTTGACTATACTTGAACTTAAAAATGAATATTTATTATGTGTCATCATAAAAAATGTTTCTATATTCTCTTCTAACACTCTATTCATGGAGGTAATTTGCATCTCATATTCAAAATCTGAAACAGCACGCAGACCTCTTAAAATTGCTGAAGCTTTTTTTTCAAGAGCATAATCGATTAGCAATCCACCATAGGATTCTATGACAACATTCGGAATATGTTTTGTTACCTTCCTAATTAATTCACATCGTTCCTCAACAGAAAACAATGGTTTCTTTGAAGAATTGTTTAGTACACAAACATATACTTCCCCAAACACTTTTGCTCCCCTTGTAATAATATCTAGGTGACCATTTGTAATTGGGTCGAAGCTTCCAGGACATACCGCTAACTTCCCCATCTTTATTCCTCCCATATTGGACTCGTATTCGAAAAAAACTCTTGCATAATAACCTAACGAGCTTGCTTCTGTATAAGACCAATAACCGATCGGTTATTTCATAAGGAAACCCGATGAGCGGAGTTGGTTTATTTTATATGTAATAGTTCTCTTGAACCTTGGGTTTATTACCGTTCCAATTTCTTACTCAGTCGTCCATCATACTTCGGCTTACGCACTTCCTGGTTAGCATAAAGAACAAAATGCTCAGCAATATATAAATACTGAGCATTAGTCGGCATAGCATTCTAAATAAGTTACATTCAAAAAAATGGTTTGAAAGTTATGGACCTGTTATTCACACCAGATTAGAATACTAATGCATTACATTAGGGACTTTTCTACAATTTCGGCTATATCCAGCGTTTTGACTTGCTCTTCCACTTCTTTTGCTTTAGTGCCATCGCTAAGCATGGTTAGGCAATAGGGACAATTGCTTCCAATCATGGTCGGTTTCAAACGGAGCGCTTGTTCCGTACGATCAACGTTTACACGCTTCCCCTGGGTTTCTTCCATCCACATTCTACCACCCCCGGCTCCGCAGCACATGGCATCCTCACGGTTGCGTTCCATTTCAAGAACTTGTACTCCAGGGATGGTCTTAAGTATTTGGCGAGGAATATCAAAGATGCCATTGTAGCGGCCCAAATAACAGGAATCATGATAGGCAATCTCTTCCTTGACTTCTTTTGACGGCTTGATTCTGCCTTCTTGAATCAATTGATAAATGATTTCAGTATGGTGATAAACTTCGGCCTCCAATCCGAATTCCGGATACTCATGTTTAAACGTGTTGTAGGCATGCGGATCGATTGTGAGAATTTTTTTGACTTCGTAAGACTGGAAAACCGAAATATTCTCTTGGGCTAACTGCTGGAAGAGGAACTCATTTCCTATCCGGCGCGCTGTATCCC
Source organism: Peribacillus aracenensis (assembly GCF_025175645.1). Classification (NCBI taxonomy): domain Bacteria; kingdom Bacillati; phylum Bacillota; class Bacilli; order Caryophanales; family Bacillaceae; genus Peribacillus; species Peribacillus aracenensis. The sequence continues at coordinate 80,161 of NZ_JANZMJ010000019.1, read as the reverse complement.
CCGAATTGCGCTCCTTGTTACCTAAAATAGCAAATTTCACCCCTGCTAGATTCAAAATTTTAGCAAAAGATAGCGCGATCTTTTGACTTCGCTTATCAAATGAACCCATCGACCCAACCCAAAATAAATATTCGAATTCTTTCACTTCATTAACGGTTGGTATCTCGATATCGTCCCGCTCTTCACGCCATTTGATGCGTTCTTTCCGGTTAATTCCCCATGGGTTACTTTGACGCTCAATGTTTTGAAAATAACGGGTAGCTTCGTGGGGCATGCTACCTTCAGTCATTACTAGAAAACGTCTCATATCAATGATTTTATCCACATGTTCGTTAGCCACCGGACACTGATCCTCACAATTCCTGCATGTCGTACATGCCCATAATTCCTCTTCTGTGATCACATCGCCAATCAAATTAGGCATTTCAACAGTCGCGGCTGTTTCCTGAGCTGTAGAACCAGACACTACTGCAGTAGGTGAAGCGGAAGAACCAAAAACAAAATTTGGCATCCATGGGTTTCGGGATGTAACAGCGGCTCCTTTCTCGGTTAAATGATCTCTCATCTTCACGATAAGATCCATCGGTGACAAAGTCTTCCCCGTTCCGGAAGCGGGACACATATTCGTGCATCTGCCACATTCCACGCAAGCATACAGATCAATCAGCTGCTGTTGGGTAAAGTCCTCGATCTTCCCAACCCCGTATTCCTCGACGTCCTCATCCTCAAAATCAATCTTGTTTAATTTCCCTACAGGACCGACTTTCTTGAAGAAGATATTGAACATTGCGAATAGCTCATGCGCTTGCTTCGACTGAGGAACGAATACCATGAAGGACAACACGATCAGCATGTGAACCCACCAGAATACATAGAATAGAACAGTCGCCGCTGTCGTTCCTATGCCAGAGAATACCAAGGAAACGAATCCCGAAAAAGGAGCATAGACAAAATCCGGTTCATGCCCAAGCATAACTGTTTCAAAACCCAACGAAAGCAGGATTGATAGGGTGAGAATGGTCAGTCCGTTATAGACAAAAGCTGCTTTTCCATCTCTCTTCCATTGCAATCTCTTCAGCTTCTCCACATAACGGCGGAAGGCGGCATATCCAACGGCACACAACATCAGGAAGGTACTCCACTCCTGAAGAAGACTGAAATATGAGTGTGCGTCCCCGAATGGAAATTCATACCCCTTAATAAATCCTTTGATTACCAGTTCGATTAGCCCTACTTGGATGATCATAAAACCGTAAAATAAGATCAAGTGCATATAGCCGCTTTTCTTGTCCTTAAACAATTTTCGCTGCCCGAACCCATTCACCAATACCGCATTGATTCGTTCTTTCAGATTTAACTCAAATTCCGCTTTTTTGCCGAGCTTCACAAACAGGTAGCGGCTGTATACGACTTGGAGAAATAAGTAAATAGCAGATCCTGTTACTGCTAGAAGCACAATAAAATTAATCAATGTCAACATGATTACAACCCTCGCATTTTTGAATATATTAAATTTCCTTTTTATAGAAATTTTGTTTGTTTAGAAATTTTATATAAGCAAATATAATACTCTATCGTTTAAATAAAGATTTACTAGTACCAAACTCTATAAAAATATGCATTAAAAGTTATATCCACCACAATACAGAGGATCATTATGACTCATTGCTGCAGTTATACATCCTCAATGTGAAATGGCATGGTACACTTCATGAGTTCCCCTTACTGCAGTTAGCTATTCGACCACTAATAGTCCATAATGCACCTTTTAGGTGTTAACTAATTAAAATCCCTGCAAGATTGACCGTTTGCTGAGGATGTAAGTATTTACTATTCAATATAAATTTAACAGTTAATCCGCATAACACGTTCCATTCATTCGATAAAAAGTAAAAACCTTTAATTTGAATGTTATATTTTTCTAAATTCATATTGTAATTGTTCTCGAAAATTAGGGTGAGCGACAGCCAGCAATTCTTCCGCTCTTTGCTTAATAGATTTCCCAAATAAACTGGCAATACCATATTCCGTTACTACATATTGTACATCTGATTTCAGGGATGTGACCTGTGAGACGGCAGGCTTAATGCGTGATTGAGTACCTTTTTTGGCGGTGGAAGGGAGAGCAATGATAGATTTACCACCATTAGAGAGCTGGGCTCCACGAATAAAGTCCATCTGACCTCCCACTCCTGCTATCGGAAAAGGCCCGACTTGTTCCGCATTGATTTGACCTGACAAATCAACTTCCAGCGCTGAATTAATGGAGTGAAATCGTTCCAGCATAGCTATGGTGCTTCCACTATGCGTATAACTCACAGGATGCAGCTCAAATAACGGATTCATATGGGCAAAGCGATATAACCGTTCGGTTCCGGTTAAAGTTGTGGAAACCATTTTATGTTGATCAATTTCTTTATGTTCATTGGTTATCACACCTTTATCCACCAAATCAATGACGGCATCCGTAATAGAACCGGAGTGGATACCTAATCCTTTTTTATTACTCAAGGCGCGAATGATACTCTCCGCGAGGCTCCCAAGACCCACTTGAATTGTAGCTTTATCAGGAATAAGTTCTGAAACAAACTCAGCTATCTTTTGCTCAGCGCTCGTCGGCTCCCCCGATTTGATTGCTAGCAACGGACGGGAGGTTAAAACAAAATAATCTATATCTTTAACATGAACCAATGTATCTCCGTAAGTTGACGGCATTTGGCTATTGACCTCGGCAACAACGTATTTTGCGTTTCGAATCAGGGAATGTGAGAAGTCTACAGATATCCCTAAATTGCAATAACCCTTTTCATTAGGCGGTGAAACCTGAATAAAAGCCACATCCATATTTTCGTTTTCTAGGAATCGGGGAATTTCTGAAAGATTAATCGGGATATAGTCGCAGGAGTGGTTCAGGTAGGCTTCCTTTAATAAGGGAGATCCCAAAAAGGTTCGTATTTGCAGGTTTGGAAAACACTCAGCTTTTGCATAAACACAAGGACTACCTATTATATTGTTATATATAATAACATCGTGTAATCGATCTTTTTGTCGAACTAATTCTTCCAAAAGGGTCTGCGGTTCACTACAAAATGAAGATAAAATGATTTTCGATTTGGACTGAACAATAGAAATCGCTTCTTGTACTGTTCTTTGCCTGTCTTGATAATTCTTCACCCATTCATTTATCATCTTTATATTATCTCCAATCTTATCGATAATAGAGGTTGACCAAATCGAACAATTAAGGGTCAACCTCTAAAACAAAAATATAAAATATGTGGTTTTATATGACGCCTTATAATAATTCCAAAGCAATAGCCATCCCTTGACCGCCACCGATACAGAGGGTAGCCAATCCATACTGCTCTTTTTGACGCTTCATCTCGTAAAGCAGTGTGGTGATTATTCTCGCTCCTGAGGCCCCTACAGGGTGGCCCAAGGCAATAGCCCCACCATTTACATTCAATTTATCCAGATTAATGTTCAGGTCATGAACCACGCCTAGGACCTGGGCAGCAAAAGCTTCGTTCAATTCGATCACGCCAAAATCACCCAGATTCATGGCATTTCTGGCCAAAAGCTTTTTCACGGCTGGTACGGGTCCTAGTCCCATGATGTCAGGTGAAACACCTGCAGTTGTCCAATCCAAAATTTTTGCCATCGGTATTAACCCAAGCTGGTTCGCTTTGCTCCTTGTCATGAGAACCATCGCACTAGCTCCATCATTTCTCCCGCATGAATTTCCTGCAGTTACGGTACCGCCTTGCTTGAAGGCTGGTTTTAGCGATGCTAACTTTTCTATTGAAGTTTCACGGGGGAATTCATCTGTATCAAAAAAAATGGTTTCTTTCTTCTTTTTTACTTCAACAGGAACTATCTCATCTTTAAACCTGCCTTCATTTATGGCCTTAGCTGCTTTTTGTTGACTTGAAAGTGCAAAGGCATCCTGTGCTTCCCTAAGGATCCCATATCTCTCCGCTACGTTTTCTGCCGTCATCCCCATCCCCACATTGCCCCAAGTTTCCATAGGTTGTTGACCATTTTCCAAATTCGAATCTACCAGAAACGGATTTCCTTCACCAAATCTAGAATTACGTAAATAGATGGGTGCCCTGCTCATGTTTTCTGTACCACCAGCTATAACCACACCGGCTTGCTTGGAAGTAAGCTGCTGGACACCAGATGCTACAGCTTGCATTCCCGAACCGCATAGGCGGTTAATTGTAAAAGCCGTCGCTGTATCTGGAATGCCAGAACGAAGCGCTGCTACTCTGGCCACATTCGAAGACTCCGTAGCTTGTCTCACTTCACCCATTACCACTTCATCTACCATTTCAGGGGCAATCCCAGCTCTTTTTATAGCCTCTCTAATCACAATGGCCGCTAGGTTACTTGAGTTTATATCTTTCAATGCCCCACCAAATTTCCCAGTCGCAGTTCTTACCGCTGATACAATTACTACGTCATCCATACTCCCTTCACCTCTTGTTCTTTTTACTCTCCCTCTACCAAAACTAAACAGTGGTCAATATTTTTTTAAATTCTTCCGTCAATAACGGAACTACTTCAAACAGGTCTCCTACAATTCCGTAATCCGCTATCTGGAAAATAGGAGCTTCTGGATCTTTATTGATGGCGACGATGATTTTGGAATTCGACATCCCGGCTAAGTGCTGAATAGCACCGGAAATCCCACAAGCAATATAAAGATCAGGGGTTACTACTTTCCCTGTTTGTCCAATTTGCATGGAGTAATCACAGAATCCAGCATCACAAGCGCCGCGTGATGCCCCTACAGCACCGCCTAAGATTTCCGCCAATTCTTGAAGCGTCTTAAACCCCTCCCCGCTTTTGACGCCCCTTCCGCCAGATACGATTACCTTTGCTTCGCTCAGGTCGACGCCACCTGCAGTCTTTCGAACAATATCTTTAATTACGGTTCTTAAATCTTTAATAACAGGATTATATGAAATTATTTCCGATTGCACGTCTTTGACTGAGATTACAAAATTATTGGCACGAATAGTAGCAAATATTTTCCCTTGATTAAACACCTTATCCTGGAACGCCTTTCCAGCGTATATTGGTCTAGTAAAGATGACAGTTCCATCTTCGATAGAAACAGCCGTACAGTCCGAAACAAGTCCTGCGTCTAATCGTGCAGCCACCCTCGGGGTTACATCTTTTCCGATGGATGTATGTCCCATTAATACAATATCCGCTTCTATTTCTTCAATTAACTGAGTTAAAGCTTGAGTATAACCATCCATTGTATAGACATCTAATGCTTCATCTTCAACCACATACACTTTTTCAGGACCATACTGGCTTACTTCTCCAACAAAATGGGGTGCCGTGGAACCGAAAATGGCGGCTGATACTGCCCCCCCTTGTGCTACTTGCCGGGCTACCGTTAAAGCTTCAAGAGATACATTACGCAGCTTTCCATCTTTGATTTCAGTCAACACGAGGACATTTTTACTCATTTTACTCATCTCCTTTTACAAGAATAGTTAAATTACTTTCGCTTCTGTACGAAGCAATTGAATTAAATTACTAACCTGTTGGGTAATTTCTCCCTCTAATACTCGACCAGCTTGCTTCTTTTCTGGCAAATATTGATTACGGATTGAAGTTCGAAGAACTAACTCACCTTCTGTCAAATCCAAATCCTCGACAGACAAACATTCAACCGTTTTTTTCTTGGCCTTCATAATCCCGGGCAGGGAAGGATAACGTGGCTCATTTAATCCTTGTTGAGCTGTAGCTAAGAAAGGGAGACTAACCTCAAGGATTTCCACATCCCCTTCTACATCTCTTTCGATAATCGCCTTACTTTCTTCAATAGTCAGTTTCATAATCGTGGACACATGCGGGATTCCTAAGACTTCAGCAACACGAATGGCTACTTGGCCAGCTCCGGAGTCTACTGCCATATTCCCGCCAAGGATTAAATCATATTCTTTTCCGTTAATGGCAGCAGCAATGATTTTAGCTAAAGCATATTCATCCACTTCCCTGTCATCTAATTCGACCATCAGTCCCTTGTCCGCACCCATCGCCAAAGCTGTGCGAAGTGCACTTTCCGCCTGATTTGGACCAACAGTCAAGACCGTAACTTCCGCCCCCAACTCTTCTTTGATTTTTACAGCTTCCTCTACCGCATATTCATCATACGGATTGATGATAAATTCCACTCCATCCTCGTTAATGTTGCCATTATCGATGACAATCTTTTCTTCGGTATCAAAGGTTTGTTTCATTAGTACTAAAATGTTCACCCTCATTCCCTCCTAATCACATGGTTTTAAACTTTCATTTAATATCAAGCAATTTTCGTGCCAAAAAAACATGTATGTTTGAACCTTGTAATTGTAGGAATATACTTAAATGATATACAGCATTGGCTCCATTCCAATGCATTATTACATTGGTTAAATAGAGATGATGTCTTTTTGCATTATAATGAAAAAACAACTATCAAAACTTTTGGAAATATTATTATAAAAACAAAAAAAGGAAGAATCTATTGATTCTTCCAATCCAGAGTTGTTAAAAATGTAGAGCAATAGCGCTCCATTTTCTTGTTCATAAGCTTCCATCTTCAATCAAGACTTGCAATCTAATAATATTCTATGCTTAGGGTAAAAAATATATTACCCCCTGTCTTTCTTCCTTCCTTATGCACCCAATAGAATCCATATATGTTAGATTAGTAATTGTCTGTAGAAAGGGAGCAGCACTGACACGATCCGTTATCCGTCTGTTTCCATAAACGTTTTGCGAAACTTCATACGCGGTACTTCCTTCTTTATGAATTAAGCCTTTGATTTTCTCCCACTTTTTCCTATAATGGACCCTCATATCCGTAATTCGTCCAGCTAGATTGTCAATCCGCTCTCCATGTCCCGGCAAAACATATAATGCTTTATATCCATCAATACGAGCCAAAGAATTAAAGTACTCTTTTAATGAATTATCTCCATGCTGTTCAGTTAGGACAATAGAATTAATTGAATTTAATACATGGTCTCCAACAAACAGAATCTTCTCCCTTCGGTTATAAAAACTGAAATGATCAGGAGAATGTCCAGGTGTCCATATGGCCTCAAACATCAAATCCCCCAACTTAATCTCCGAACAGTCTTCGAATAATAAATCAGGCTCAAAATCATAATCCTCTAACCTACGCTGAAAACCTCGTTCGGGTACCTCCGGTCCGCCATGTACGCTCAGAAACGAAAAAATGGGATTTAGATTTGGATTCAAAATAAAGGACTGGATTTTTCTCAACTCTGTGTAACTTTTTTTCGACATCCAAATCGGAACATGAAGCTGATGCTGAAACCAGCCTGCTAAACCTACATGATCTGGATGGGCATGTGTCAGGACCACCTTTTCCACAGGTATGCCATCGGACAGAATTCTTGTCCACAATGCCTTGGTTTCCTCCGTGTTATAGCCGGTATCGATAATTGTATAACCATTTTTTCCTTTGATTAAATAGCAATTCACATACTTCATTCTGATCGGAATGGGGTTTTTGACTTGATATACCACATCCGTGATTTTCGTCAACATACAATCCCCCTACTCCTTTTTTTGCACAACATACCCTGACTTCAGGAGCGATACCCAGGCTCATCGGTAGACTGAACAGTAGAGATAAAAGCTTTTCCCTGCAGCACTTTCTTTTCGTTATAGAAAAGGGCAAGTCCCAGCAAACCACCGACAAATGCAAGAAAAGAGAAAACATAATAAGCATAATTGAAAGAATCTGTTATTTGAAGCACAAATCCTACTAAAATAGGTGCGATAACTCCTGCAAGTGAACCGCCCGTTAATACCAATCCATGCACTTTTGGTACATCAGCAACTTCAAACAAATCTATTAAATGCGCTGGTACTAGCCCTATCGCACCACCAACGAAAAAGCTGGCCAAGGAAAAGGATACTAAGCAAGCGATAACTGAGGGAGTTATTACAGCGTAGGCAATAGTAGGAGCCATCGCAAAAAGTGAAAAAGCGAGCCACGGGCTTTTATACCCCTTACCTGTATCTGCCAAGCGGCATAAAATAAGGGTTCCCATACCCATAGCAATCCATGGTATGGACGAATTCACTCCAGCCTCCATAATATTGGAACCTCGGGCTTGAATAAAGTAAGTTGGAAGCCAATTGACGTTTGCCCAAAATACCAGTGTGAATACAAAATAGGTCAGAGTAATTACCCATACCCATGGATTCTTTAATAACTGGATAACTGTCGACCCTTTCGAATCAGATACCGCATCTCCTCTAAACTGGGCTTGTGAGGACTCGATAAGCTCTTTTTCCTCTTTGGTTATTAAAGGATGTTCCTTGGGCTGATCCCGCAAGATTCGCCACGTTATTATAGCCATAATAACTCCCAGACTTCCAAAAATATAAAAGATACTGCGCCAGCCAAGACTACCGATAATGCCAACACTTATTAAATTCCCAATAACAATCCCTATCGGCACTCCAGTTATCCAAAGTCCCGAAGCTAACCCCCTGTCCTTGGGAAGAACCCATGCGCTGATAATTTTATTTGCGTTGGGGAAAAAGGGACCTTCGAGTATGCCAAAAATGATCCTTGCTAAAAGTAGACTTACGAATGACCAAGCAATGCCAGTAAAGATAGTAGCAATCGACCATCCAATCAATGATACTGTAATTATTACACGGGAAGGAAACCGCTGAGAAAGAAGGCCACCTGGAAAGCTGGAAAGTAGGTAACCAAAGGTAAAACCGCTCATAATTATCCCCAATTGCGCCGGGTTCAAGCCAAACTCTTTTGATATAAGAGACGCGGATACAGAGAAGTTGACTCGGTCAAAATAGGCGACCACCGCAATAAACAGTATCCAAAAAACTGTTATCCAACGAAAATTTCTTTTTAACATCCGAACTTTCCCCCATTCTTCTTACCACTTTCAAACGTTAATTTAGTAATCGTTGCCCCATCCGGATTTCCTAATAATTCAGCAACACGATCGTCTTCTTGATCCGCTCCAGAGTCTACAGCCATATCCCCGCAAAGAATGAAATCATATTCTTTATCGTTAATCGCAGCAGTAACGATTTTGGTTAAAGGATCATTTACGAAAGCATTTCAGTAAATCAGCTTTAATTCTCCTATTATTCAGAAATTTAAATATACAATCTTAATCTACCCAAAATTTATTAATACATATGAAAGTTAATTGGCAATTGCACTATGATGGTATGATACCTCTACAAATTTAGACTTCTCCGGTAGTTATTAATATCCTACGTATTCAGATACTCTTTTCTCAAAGAAAGTTTTAATACCTTTCTGCAAGTCATGGTTATATAACAGACTAAACGATGCAGAATTTCCACCACAATGTATCATGCTCTAAAATTGGGAGGGATCTTCATTATATTTTGATTATCTGTATATCGACCAACTCCCGACTTTTAGGAGTTGTTCTATTCTTGACCGGTAGTTTCTCTTGGGTCTTATATATTTCGCGCTCCCAAACTCTTTCCGCCATCTACATGAAGTACTTGACCAGTAATATACCTAGCTTCTTCAGATATGAAGAACAAAACCGTATTAGCTATATCATGAGGCTTCCCGATGATTGGTGTTGGCTGTGCCTTTATGAGACTTTCTTGAATCTCAGGTTTGAGACTGCGGATCAAAGGCGTATCAATTAACCCTGGGGCAATACAATTCACCGTTACATTAAATTTGGCAAACTCTAGAGCCAGTGCACGAGTTAAACTAACCAGACCACCCTTAGAAGCGGAATAATTGGATTGTCCTACTTGACCCAGCCATGCACGGGATGAAATATTTACAATTCGGCCGTAGTTGTGTTCTTTCATTTGTTTCAAGACAGCCTTGGAACAAATCCAGGCACCTTTTAAATTGACATTAAGAACGAAATCAAAGTCTTCTTCAGGCATTTTTAAGATTAAGTTATCTCTGACAACGCCTGTATTGTTAACCAGGCCATCTATTCTTTGAAATCGGTTGATAATGGTATCAACCATCTGATTCACTTGTTCGGTATCCGTAATGTCCGCCTGCAAACCTATCGCCTCGTACCCGTTTTCCCTTAATCGATGTGCTACTGTTTCTGCTTTCGTTAAATCAATATCATTGATCACTACTTTGGCTCCACTTTCTGCCAGTTTGGTTGCAATTCCTTCACCAATACCGCTTCCAGAACCAGTTACCAATATAACCTGGTCTTTAACATTCACTTTCTAACAACTCCTTTCAGTTCTAATGGTTTAGTATTTAATTAATGATAATCTTAGTTTGCGGGGACTTGTTCCGGCATTCTTTTCATCATGATGGTCATTTTTCCTTTTTGAACGACTTCTCCACCTTGATTGATTAACTCCACTTCCCGAATCAATACCCCGCGGTCAGGTTTAGATGTTTCTCTTTTTTCAACAATCTTCATTCGGAAATGAACAGTATCGCCGATAAAAATAGGTCCTGTGAATTTCCATTCTAATCCTAAAAATCCCATTACTGTTCCATCAAAAACTCCGATTCGCGTAACTAAACCAGAAACAAATGACAGCCCCAAAATTCCATGAGCAATCCGACCTTTATAGATACTCTCTTTGGCATATTCCTCATTTGTGTGAAGTGGATTATAATCCCCTGTCAGACCGGCAAAAGATACGATATCCGACTCAGTCACCGTTCTTCCAGGACTAATGAACTCCTCGCCAATCTCAAATTCTTCAAAGTATTTTCCCATCGCTTTGCACTCCTCATATATTAGTAGAAAGGGGCTTTTAGAAGAACTTCTGCTTGTTCGCGTTTCTTTCAGTTTCCTATCAAATAAATGTTTCATCCTTATATTTGAATGGATGTTGCAAATTCAAAATAATATAAATGAATTAATGGTCGGGAAGTCATCGGTCTAAGGTGTCTGTCCGCTTCCCAAAGCTCAATAAGGGAGATCAGATTCACGTTGTTAAATCTATACTGCTGAAAAATCGTCTACTCCCGATCTGTTCGACCGCTGGTCAATTGATTAAGCTTCTATCTTAAATTTTTCTTCCAATTTTCCCACTCAAGTTTTCTAGAAAACTTTTTAATTACTTTATAAATTAAGATAATTCTTTTCCTACTATCGAAATGAAAGACACACATTGCATTGGAGTTCCGCCCAGGTTATGGGTCAAACCAATTTTTGGATTGTCCAACTGCCTCTTTCCGGCCTTTCCTTGAAATTGTAAGTACATTTCATATAACATTCTCAGGCCGCTTGCTCCAATTGGATGGCCAAATGACTTTAAACCACCATCGGGATTGACTGGAAGTTCCCCCTCCAATTCAAATACGCCATTTAAAACATCTTTCCACCCTTGCCCTCGTTCACTAAATCCTAAATCTTCATATATGACTAATTCTGTTGGTGTGAAACAGTCATGTACTTCGGCCATGCTAATTTCTTTTCTAGGATTAATAATACCCGCCTCTCGATAAGCAGCTTCGGCAGCAGCAATATTTTCTTTAATGGAAGTAAAATCAAAATCTTGACGGAAACGCCCATCTCCAGGCCCTGAAGCAATAGAGAGTGCTTTTACATACATTGGATCCTTGCGATATTTATGAGCATCTTCTGTTCGTACAATGATAGCAGCTGCGGCTCCATCGGCTACCCCTGAGCAGTCCATTACTCCTAGCGGAGCACATACCGATGGTGATTTTGAGATTTTCTCCATTGGGACTACACGGCGATATTGGGCTTTGGGATTTAAGGAACCATTATAGTGATTCTTATAGGCAATTTTAGATAATACTTCTCTTCCTTGTTCATCCGTTAATCCATATTTTTTAAAATAAGCAGGTGCAAGAAATGAGAAAGAAGCAGGGGCTGAAATATTGGGAGCTGTCCCATCACTTGGTGGTCTTGGAATATTCAATCCACTAAAACCTGAGTCTTTTAACTTCTCCACACCAATCGCTAAAACAATATCATAGGCTCCTGAAGCAACAGCATAACATGCATTTCGAAAAGCCTCAGAACCTGTTGCACACATGTTTTCAACTCTAGTTACAGGAATAAATTGTGTTTTTAGTGGTCCTGACAATGTGAATCCTGCATAACCAGATAACATCGTTCCCAGCCATGCAGCTTCAATATCAGTTGGTTCGATTCCTGCATCACCAAAAGCTTCATAGGCTGCTTCTACTAATAAATCATCAACACTTTTATCAAAATGCTCAGCAAATCTTGTACAGCCCATTCCGATAACGGCTACTTTATCACTGATTCCCTTTCTGCTCATTTAGACACTCTCCCTTTCCCTGATTGGCCGTGCTTTCCAAAAATAGTTACTAATGCCTTTGGCTTCAAAAAGACGTCTAAACGTCATTTCTACATTCATGCCAATCTCAATTTCTTCCGGGCTGCAATCCGTCACCTCACAAAGAATTCTCCCACCATTGTCAAAATCCACTATGGCTGCAATGATTGGAGAAGCTACTGAAGCAGCTAAATGATCTATGGTAAAGGTCGTAATCTTTGCGGATTGTCCGAAAAATCGGTAGTCTTCCATCTCATCCTTTGCTTGGCATTGTATACAAACCCGCTGCTTAGGAAATTGCGGAGTCCCACATATACGGCATTTTGAACCTGTAAAGGAAAGGTTTTGATGAGATCCTCTATATAATGCCGGGGCTGAAGGACGGTCCGTTTCAGCTCTTCTTGGCGGTTCAATTTTAATAATTTCTCTCCATTTGAGATAATCGCTGTATAAGACTTGATCATTTTTAACTTCTAAATGTCCTTTGACGCCCTTTCTTTCCTTCAACCCACAAATGGCATCAGTAACTTCAAGAAGGATAAAATCCAAGCCTTCTGCAAATGCCAATACAAGTAGTTGATCACCAGGCTTAGCGTTTTCTAACGCTGAGACGAGCATCATCGGAGCATGGGCATTTCCAGTTGCTCCAACTACCTCCAATAAAGGATCTTGAATTTGTTCCTTTTGGAAACCAAGAGCACTTGCTGCCTGTGTATGAGAGCGCTTTCCCTCTCCGGAGATGATTACTTTCGTAATGGACTCGACTGTACGATCATTTTTTTCCAGAAACGGTGGAAGAGCTTCCTTTATCTGTTTCAAAAAGGATGTAGAACCAAGTCTTTCTTCCCAATTCTGTGTAAAATCGTCCTTTTGGCTTCTCCACTGACTAATGATATCTCCTTGAAGACTTCCAGCATCTACTATGTTTGCAATAACATCTTCACCGCTCCCGATTAAAAAGGATGCAGCTCCTTCCCCAAACCATAATTCGTTTTGTCCACTAGGTCCACCAATTCGGCAATCCGCAGTAATAACTAGAGTTTTCTCCTCCTCTTTTGCAGCCATCAATGAAGAGGTTCCGCTTCTTAGTGAAGAAGCGGATTCAATTCCTCGAACGTTCTTCTTTAAGTTTAGTGCTGCTGCAATAGTAGGAACTGACCCTTTTTCCTTGTATGGTGAGCTGGTTGTTGCAAAATAAACCGTATCAACATCTTGAGGATTTACATCCTTCAAACAATCAAGAGCAGCTTCAACTCCCATGGATACACTATCTTCATCATAACCAGCGATGGCCTTTTCTCCGCTAAGACCGGACTTCCCAAAAAACTCACCAATTTTTTTTCGTTGGAGTCGATTATATGGGATGTATGCCCCATAAGAAATGATTCCTTTCATTTTCTTTTCCTCCTTTCAGATGATCCACTCATAAAAATGTTTTCAGTCTTTTATTAAACATGTACTAAGTATTCTTTATGGAGCTGTGCTGCAATAATATTTTTTTGAATTTCTGATGTTCCTTCATAGATTTTGGTGATTCGGGCATCACGATAATACCTTTCGATCGGATACTCCCTTATGTACCCAATCCCCCCATGAATTTGGACTGCTTTGTCTGCAATTCGATTGAATATTTCCGATCCAAGTAGTTTGGCCATAGATGCTTCTTTCATCACATTCATTCCTTGATCGACCATCCAGGCTACACGGTAGGTAACTGAACGCAATGTTTCAACATCTAACGCAATTTCCGCTAAATAGTGCTGAATAATTTGCTGTTCAAAGATTGGTTTTCCAAACTGTTCACGATCATGTGCATATTTGATGGATAACTCTAGTAATTTTTGGCTAGATCCCAGGTTACGGGCTGCCAGTCCTGCACGGCCATTAGCGAGAATTTTTAAAGCATTAACATAACCTAGCCCCTCTGCTCCAAGAACATTTTCTAATGGAACTTCACAATCTTCAAAAAAGATTTCACAGGAATGGGAGCCTCGGAGGCCCATTTTTTCTTCCGTTTTTCCAACTATAAACCCTTTAAAATCCTTTTCAACGATGAATGAAGTAATTCCTTTAGCTCCTTTTCCAGGATCTGTAACAGCCATTACCGTAAATACATCAGCAATAGGCCCGTTTGTAATATAATGTTTAGATCCGTTTAAAATATATTTGTCCCCTTTGCGGACAGCTTTAGTTTTAATTGCTGCTGCATGTGACCCAGCGCTTGGTTCAGTTAAGGCAAATGCACCTATCAGCTCTCCAGACGCCATTCCAGGTAAATATTTTCTTTTTTGTTCCTCATTCCCCATTTCTACGATACCGACTGAGCCAATTCCTGTATGTGCTCCAATTACGGTTGTAAACCCATTGGAGGTACGGCCAATTTCTTCAAAAATGGCACACTTTCCTACCATATCTATTCCCAATCCGCCATACTCTTCCGGAATACTCAAACCAAATAAACCTATATCCTTGCTCATTTTCAAAATATGTTCAGGAATTTTGTCCTCTCTCTCAATTTGATCTGCAATTGGATCGACTGTATTATCGACAAAATCTCTTATCGATTTCTTCATTTCCATTAATTCAGGCGACAGCGTAAAATCCATGTTGTTTCACTCCTTTAAGTTGATATAGATTCATGTTAAACGTATTTATTGTTTCGAAAAACTATGCAAAGTTTGCTGCTACCTGTATTAATGCTCTCCTAAAAATTTTAAAGGCATTTATAATTTGCTGGACAAACTTTTAGCAAAAGGGGTTATTTTAATAAGTTCCGCGTAGTCAACTTCGGTTTGACACCCCATCCTCTTAACCATGTTCAGCAAATCCTCCGTGGAAAGATTGCCCGTTGCCCCAGGGGAATATGGACATCCACCAAGACCGCCTACTGAACTGTCAAACTTTGTTATCCCTGCTTGCATGGCCGCAACCACATTTGCCAAGGCCATATTTTCTGTATCATGGAAATGTCCGACAAATGTGGTATCTGGATATAAATCTCTTAATCTCGAAAATCTTTCATACACGAGTTTTGGATCAGCCTTCCCATTTGTATCACCAACATCAATTTCATCAGCACCAAGCTCTACGAAACCGTCGCATACATATTTGACTTCTTCCAACGAAACATCACCTTGGAAAGGACACTTAAATGCCATAGAAATATAGGCACGAATAAAAATCCCCTCTTTTTTGGCCCTTTCGAACATCGGTACACACTCATCCAATGATTCAGATGTCGTTTTATTAATATTCTTTTGATTAAATTTAGTGCTAGCCCCAATAAATACCGCCACTTGGGGTACTTTGGCTGCGATTGCACGTTCTAAAGCTTTGAGATTTGGAGTCAGAGCAATAGAGGTAATTCCAAGATCATTACAGTAACTGGATATTTCTTCTGAATCAGCCATTTGAGGCACCCATTTCGGATGGACAAAAGATGTTGTTTCCATTCGGGAAAATCCAGCTTTAGCAAGCTGAGCGATAAGCGTTTTCTTCGCATCTGTTGAAATAGGCAGGGATTCGTTTTGTAAACCATCACGAGGCCCTACTTCCACAATTTCCACTTCTTTTGGAATAAACAAAGGTTATGCCTCCCGAATTAGTATGATCTTGGTAGCCCAAGTACGTGCTCAGCTACATAAGATAGAATTAAATTGGTTGAAATTGGTGCCACTTGATAAAGCCTTGTTTCTTTGAATTTACGCTCAACATCATACTCTTCGGCAAAGCCAAAACCGCCATGAGTTTGTAAAGCTGTATTCGCTGCTTCCCAGGAAGCATCAGCAGCAAGCAGCTTGGCCATATTAGCCTCTGCTCCACACTTCTCTCCAGAATCAAACAAAGTCGCTGCTTTGAAACGCATAAGATCTGCAGCCTCTATATTGACATGTGCACGGGCAATCGGAAATTGAATTCCTTGGTTTTGCCCAATTGGGCGACTAAAAACCACTCTCTCTTTTGCGTAATTTGAGGACCTCTCTATGAACCAACGTCCGTCTCCAATACACTCAGCTGCAATTAAAATTCGTTCTGCATTCATCCCGTCTAAAATATATTTAAAACCTTTGCCTTCTTCTCCAATCAGATTTTCAACTGGAACTTCTAAGTTTTCAATAAATAACTCAGTTGTAGCATGGTTCATCATCGTTCGAATTGGATTAATCGTTAGCCCATTCCCAATAGCTTCTCTAAGGTCAACAAGTAAAACAGAAAGCCCTTCAGATTTTTTCTTTACCTGGTCTAGGGGCGTGGTCCTGACAAGCAAGAGCATTAAATCTGAATATTGCGATCGTGAGATAAATACTTTTTGGCCATTTACAACATATTTATCCCCTTTTCGCTCTGCGAATGTTTTTAATTTGGTGGTATCCGATCCAGTATTTGGTTCAGTAACACCAAATGCCTGTAGCCTCAAAGAACCATCTGAAATTTTAGGGAGATATTTGGCCTTTTGTTCAGCACTTCCATGACGAAGTAGCGTTCCCATTGTATACATTTGGGCGTGGCAAGCTCCTGCATTTCCGCCAGAACGGTTAATTTCTTCTAATATAATAGAGGCTTCTGTTATTCCAAGGCCTGATCCCCCATATTCTTCTGGTATAAGAGCAGCCAAAAATCCACTTCTCGTAATCTCGTTAACAAATTCTTCAGGATAAGCTAGTTTCGCATCTAACTCTCTCCAATAGGAATCAGGATATTTGCTGCAAACTGCACGGACACTTTGTCTTAGGTCTTCATGGATTAGTGTATTCTCTTTTATAGTTGTACCCATATTTATTTTCCTCCCTATAATTAAAATGGAACGAGTGAAGTCAGGTTAATAAAAGTTTCCTGCGTCAGGCGATATCTGATTCTTCTATTTTCCAGCAAATCGTGGGTGACGTTTTTCTACAAATGCACGGACCCCCTCTAGTCGATCTTCAGTGTCAATGCAGCGATTGTAATAGCTTATTTCTATTTTTTTGGCTTCTTCATTAGGCATTCCAAATAACGCCTCAATTGATTGCTTACAGGTTTGAACAGCTATTGGTCCATTTTTAACAATTTGTTCAGCGATTTCTATTGCCTTTTTAAGAATTTCACTTGAATTAGTAAGAACATTAACAAGCCCAATCTTTTCCGCTTCTACACCTGAAACAATTCGTCCAGTACAAACCCATTCTTTTGCCCGATGAACGCCAATTCTTTTTGACAATAATCTAGTTCCACCGCAGCCTGGCATGATTCCCCTAGTAACTTCTGGCAAACCAAATTTAGCTGTATCAGCTGCAACTAACATGTCACAGTTTAAAACGATTTCAAAACCTCCAGCAAGTGCATAACCATCTACCACTGCAATTACCGGCTGTTTCATATCATGGATGGCACTAAACATCTTCTGATATAGTAAATGCTGATTCTTCCACTCCCCTTCAGACATATTATTGCGTTCCTTTAAATCGGCTCCTGAACAAAATGACTTTTCAGTAGAGGAAGTGATTAAAACTGCTCTAATATCATCACTTTGGTCTACTTCTCTGATAATGTTTAACATCTGTTCAGCCATTTCAGTTGTAAATGCGTTTCTTGCTTCAGGCCGATTTAATGTAATTTTGGCGATGTTACTCTCGGTTCCAACTGTACTCAATTCAACTATAGCCACGATTGTCAATCCTTTCTGGACTTTTCGTCTTTATCAGATAGTACTTTGCCTAAATCCCTAAATTTCATTGATTGACCTTTTCATAACTTCCTTTACATATTTATTTTCAATTTTTGTATCAATCAGTTCTAGTAATACCCAATCTCTCTCAATCCCCATAATATTCTCCAACACCAATAGATTTATACTTGGTTTCCTTATTAATCTAGCTATAGATACCCTCCCTTCATAATCACTGATGAACGAGGTAAATATAAAATATGTTTTATATAATAAATACTCTTTCTATTAGTTTTATAAATGCAATTATCGTGCCAAACCACAAAAGTATATAAACCCTGAATCTAATTGAAATTTTTCTATTATTAATGTAAAAATTCATTCATTCGATGTAAATTTACATTAAACCTAGGTATCACGAAATTACAATAGAAAAGACCACCATGTAATTGGAGGTCTTTTTAAGAGGAAAGATGATAAAATTACAGCGGGGTTATGTTAGATCAGAATCAGGAATAACCTGAAACGATTTTCGATATCGTGACATGTCGGCGTACAGTGCATAACAACAATTATTTTTAGTAGTTGCACTAAATTCCGAACCATACAACATCTGTTAAATTGTGGTATTTTTAGATAACTTGTATTTTAGCTCACTTTTCTTCTAAAAAAGGAGGACATGTATGGATAAAACTGTCGACAGGATTTTGTTTCTTTCCTTTCCCTTAGTGGACTATTTATTGACAATTAACCCTTTAAGGATGAATTTTTGTAAGTGTGATACCAGCTTTAGAAATCTGTGGTTTACATTTGCAACTTGTATTTATGGATTGATGAATATTCACATTAAATAAATGAATTATTACATTATTAGTATCCATGCCTTAAATAGTTGTAGTGACCTATCAACTTTCCCGAATTGGCGCGATAATTGCATAACAATTAGCTGAGGAGCAAATTGTCTATACTCCAAAATAAGTAAGTGAGGCGGTAAAGGGGTAGATTTCTAATCAATACAAAGGAGAAGGAGTCGGCAGAGAATTTGTTCCTCTAATTATGAAGTCGCTTACAAAGAATCATATGTTTCATGTATTTAAAAATGGAAGGAGTGTTTTGCATGCGTTGGGTTAATCTTCTACTTTTGTTTTTCTCCGCTTTTATTGTCTTTGCGGATAAGCAAGTTTTTGGATATGCTGCTGAACCGTTAATGAATGAATTTGGCATTAACAGTGCCCAGTGGGGAATTTTAGGGAGCAGCTTTTTCTGGCTATTCATCATAACAAGCTTTGTGGGTGGGACATGGTCGGATCGTTTGGGGACCACCAAGATCATCTTTATTGTCTTAGGAGGATTGACGATTGTACAGCTTGGTGCCTATGCTATAATCGGATTACCTATGCTCATGCTCTACCGAATTTTGCTAGGAGCGTTCGAAGGTCCATTTCTTCCGACTGGAATGAGTCACATTACGCATAGGTTTCCTACAGAGCTGAGAGGTTTGGCATTGTCCATTTTTATTTCTGCAGCTTCTCTAGGCGGTATCATATCCTCTCCAATCCTCGTCGCAATGATGGAGAAATATGGCTGGAGATGGACTTTCGTCTCATTGGGCGTCTTAAGTTTGACCATGCTCGTCATTTGGGGGATGATGGATCGGTACAGCAAGGATAAGCAAAAACCTACTTCATCAAAGGCCAATCAATTAAAATGGTCTGAAATAGTTCCTGTTCTTCGTAATCCGGCTTGCTTTTTAACTCTAGCTCTATCAGCAGCTACCTATTGTTTTATTCTTTGGATGGCGTTATGGGCACCGATTTATTTAACAAAAGTCATTAAATTGGAGCCCATGCAGATGGCTTATGCCATTTCGGCATCAGGGGTTGCATCCTTGGTAATGGTCATATTGATTTCATCTATCTCTGACCATATTTTCAAAAAAAGTCAAAGCTATAGAAAAGCGCGAGTCTTGGTTGCCGCCATAACCACAATAATTGGGGGACTTGCTCTTGCGGTGATTCCCCTTTTAGGAAATTCGATCCTCTGGATTTGCGTGGCTTTGTGCGTGGCAAAAGGATCCACATACGTTAATGTCTCAATGAGTACACAAGTCATGATTAAATTGATGCCAGAAAGAGCTGGTCTTATGTCAAGTATTTTAACTTTAGGAAACAATACTACTCAATTAGTTGCACCCATTGTTATCGGGATATTAGTACAAGCCGGGGGAGCAAATCTTGAACTTGGTTTTAATTATTCAATATATTCAATGGTCGGGTTGTTCATCCTAACTTCTGTTCTCTACTTAATTTTTGTGAAACCTGATAATGTTTCCAATGACGTATATACTACCAATTCATCTAAAGGAGAAGTAGTATAACAAGTGGGTTTTTTATGAACCTAATTAATTTTTTCAATTGACGGTATCCAATTAGAAAATTACCATTTCTTGAACGCACCTAAGTCGGGAGTAAATACAAAAGGGTTATAGGTAAACGGTGTAAGCGATTGCGATACGCAAAGATAAACCGACCATTCGTCCATGCTGGCAAATATGGAAAAGCAAAGAGCTGTACTCTTATAAAGGTAAAATCCTAGGCAGAGATAGAACCGCCTGATAGAAATACTTGAGGATACACAAATCATGGTCACCACAACCGCAACAAAGAATAAGCTGAATTTCCCCATAAAGGAAGCGATGTGAATATAACGGGTAACTTGCAGAAAGGGCACATCCCTATGGCCGTTTAAATTCGGGATCAAAGATTAGGATGCGAATATAAGCAATTAACCATCTATTATATCTCCGCCGATTGCATCGCCTAAGAAAAATTAAGACAATAAAAATA
Organism: Peribacillus aracenensis; assembly: GCF_025175645.1. Taxonomy (NCBI): domain Bacteria; kingdom Bacillati; phylum Bacillota; class Bacilli; order Caryophanales; family Bacillaceae; genus Peribacillus; species Peribacillus aracenensis. The sequence goes on along the minus strand of NZ_JANZMJ010000019.1, from coordinate 59,341 downwards.
ACTCTAATCGATAGTCGATTAGAGTTATTTTTATTGTTAACTAATATGGTTGCACCTATACTAAAAGGTGGTTGGTGTAAGGAATGTACGGGAAGTTTTTTTACCACTTAATACGCCTGAATAACATCTCACTGTATAGACTTATACAGCATTACCCATCATTATTTATATGTAGCTAAAAAAGTGGTTATAAGTTGCTGGGATTTTAATGAAGAATAGTTTTGTAGAACGAAACTAGGCTTTTGAAATACTTTTTCTACTCTGACTTACACTGTCGGAAGATGATTCAGCTACACTGCCAATTCATAATATTTCCTTCTATTTAATAAGTTCAGCCCCATGTATCGGTAAATTCCACTGCAAGGAATCTTGCTCGCTGTCATCCTTGATAATCCCTTTGTTTACTACTGTTGAATTATAAAAGAAACCATGCCATGACTGTTGTCCCAGTTTGAATAGTATTTAATCTATATGACACCTTGCTCCTTTAACCTATCCATATCTTCACGACTATACCCTAGGAGACCACAATAAACCTCTTCATTATGCTGACCCAAAAATGGTGCCGGTGAATCAAATTCTACAGGAGTTTTAGAAAATTTAATAGGTAAACCAGTGCCCATCACCTCTCCTTGTTTTTCCATGAGGGGATGGAATAAAGGCACTATTGCCTTCCTGTCAATCAATTCCGGATCTTTCATAACATCTTTGGCGATGGTGACCGGTGAGCAAATAACACCTTGCCGAGGTAATTCTTCAATGAGTTCATAAACAGTTTTGCTTTTTGTCCATTTTTCTACTATTTCAACTAATGCCACAGCATTTACGACCCTCTGGCCGGTATTGCGGAATCGATCATCCAAAAGGACATTTTCTTGATTCATAGCTTTAAAAAGCTTTCTTGCTTCCCCCTCGGTCAGTGCAGAAATGGTTATATAACCGTCCTTGGCAGGGAATACTCCGAACAAAGGCAATCGGTGATGATAATTTCCTGTCCTGTAATTTATATTGTATTGATCAAATATATCGTAATGTTCCCCAGCAACAAAGGTAACCAAACTATCCAACATAGCTACGTCTACGTATTGACCTAACCCTGTTTTTTCTCTGTAGGACAAAGCAGATAAAATACCTATCGTCGTATATAAAGGCGACAGCATATCAGCCATGGGAACACCTAACCGTGTTGGTGGGCCATCAGGAAAACCGGTGGCATCCATAATCCCGCTCAATGCCTGAATAACGGTATCGTAGGCGCGCATATGTTTGCGTGGTCCTTCTTGTCCAAAACCGCTAATCGACGCGTATATAATCCCTGGATTGATCTTTTCTATGTCTTTATAGCTTATACCTAGACGATCTACGGTTCCCGGGCTGAAATTCTCTACTATAATATCAGCATGCTCAGCTAATTTATATAAGATATCCTTCCCTTCAGTGGTTTTTAAGTTCAGGGTTATCCCTTTTTTATTCCGATTCCGGTTTAAATGGGAAAGTGACATGTTATCGCCTGTCATTTCACTGAAGTCTATCCCGTTTGATCCTAAGTACGGAGAGTTGTAGCGTACACGATCCCCATCCTGCTGTTGTTCAACCTTTATAACTTCAGCACCGAGACCACCCAATAGCAACGTGCAATAGGGGCCGGCCAGAGCAATAGAAAGGTCTAGTACACGCATACCTTGTAAAGGTTTTTGTATTTCATTTGTTGAATCTATCATTTGGCAAACACTCCTTATTTTTGATAGATAGCAATAAATCCTCATCCTCACTTCATTTTTGTGGAATATTCTTAAAATTCACTCAATTATCTCGCTATTTTCTATTTAAATAAGATCTAGTCTTCTAAATACGGGAATTTGGGTTACCTTAATGTTAAAAATAGCAAATGAAAAATGATTAAAACAGAACTCCTGCCTAAATATTACAATATTACGGTAGTATCTACCACTAATCACCTGTTATACCACGGGGCGCATTTACCGTTAAAACCATAAGTTGGTTTTAGGCAGCGCACCGTGAATAAATAACTTTGCTGCGTTTAATTTTAACGATTTAGCTCTATCATTAATCTGAAAACTCCAAGCAGAAAAGAAAATTTATACTTCACTTTTCGGATTTTGCTTTAAGCCTGCATGTATTTAGTGATTTCGCTTACGTCCTTGACTTTCTCTACATTAAGCACCAATTCTTTGATTCGGCTTACTTTGTCAGAGGAAAGGACCGAGCTCGCATTATTTTCAAACTTGCCAATAATCTCTGCTTCACTCGCAGGATTTTCTCGGCCTCCCCGGTTAGTCTTCATTCTGCGCTCTAACACTCGACCGTCTTTTAGTTTAATCTTAACCCAGCCTGGGAAAGCTCCTGGATAACCCGTTTCTTCTGATGTGATGTAAGTGAATTTTCGAGCCAATCGCAAGACACTCTCATCCTTAATTATTTCACCGGTGAAGTCACCTAAACCGCACTGACCACGATGAAGCATGACGGATAACACGTAAGGAAGACTAAACTTAGCATCGTAAGGAGTCTTTGGTTCATACTTTTCTTCTAGCGGACTGCAAATGATTTCAGCTTGTTTCGGTGAAATAATACACTTAATTTCTTCAATCTCTTCTAATCGGAAGTCCTCTTCATTTCTGATTTGTTTTGTGCAGTCTAAGAAGGCTTGCGTATGGTGGCAGCACGGATATAACTTATAAGCTATGTCATTGACTTCCCATACTTCGTTTAGTCCCTCTAGCACTTTATTCTGATCATGATCTGTCTGATACAGGTAAGAGTTAAAGAAGCCGTACCTTCCTTCAAATACGCTCAATGGACCTGTCATGCCTTCCTCCGCTAGCATAGCGGCAATAATCCCACTATAGGCAGACCACCCTGGCTGCATTTGCTTTAAGGAAGAACCATTGGATAAGAATTCGATAATCCCTGACGCTTGACTTCCACAAATACCCAACGCATGGGTAATAACGGAGGGAGAAAGACCTTTTAATTTGCCAGTCATTACGGCTGATCCGAAACCTCCAAGGAGGGCAGTTGTGTGGAACCCTCTGGCATGGTAGTTTCCCGGCGCAACCATGCCCAGACGGTTAGTCACCTCATATCCTGCCATGACCGCCGTAAGATAATCCTTACCACTGGCTTTTACAGATTCTGCAACAGCTAGGCTGGCAGGAACGACCACTGAACTTACATGGACAACGGAACCTCCGTGCGTATCATCAAAGTCTGGTCCATGCGCCATGGTGGAGTTCGCCATGGCAGCAGCTGCCGCTGAAAATTTTTCCTGGGAACCGATTACGGTACTTTCACTAGTCGTACCCAATTTTCTCATGACATTTTTTACAGTTTGCGCGGTGTCACTTGTCGAGGCAGCGATGCTTATACCAATCGTGTCTAATACGTGATACTTGGCATTTTTCAAAGCTTCATCCTGAATTGCTTCATATTTCAAGTTGGTCACAAAGTCAGTAAGTTTTTCTGATAGAGTATTACTAGTACTGGCCTTTTTTTTCAACTGATACATTTCTACCACTTCCTTAATCTATTTTTAATTATAAGGTCTCTTAATAGAGAATTGGTTAAAAAATTTTACTATTGTTTGACAGTAGTATTTAATTTTCCAAAGTACCTATCGATTTTTTTCCAACCAAGCTCGTCTTGAGCGATAAGATTCCTTTGGATGTTTGGAGCACCTTCACCCGTACGGAAAACTCTAGAAATCATAAGGAAACGATTAATGGGATACTCATTAGCAAACGCATACCCTCCATATACTTCCATAGCTAAATCAGATACCTCTGTCACCGCCTCACCTGCAAAATATTTTGCCATGGAAGCAGCTTTTCCAAACGGTTCCTCTTGATCAGCCAATGAAGCTGCCTTTTGAACCATTAAACGGCTCGCTTCCACCAATACCGACATTTCTGCTATGTTATGCTGGATGGCTTGATATTCAGCTATTTGTTTACCAAAAGCCAATCTTTCCTGGGAATATCTAATACTGTGGTCTAGACAAGCCTGCCCTATCCCAACAGCACGTGCAGGTACACATACACGACCGTATTGTAAAGTCTGAAGAGCTACTTTCATTCCTTCGTTCTCTTCGCCGAGCAAGGCATCGGCAGGGATTTGACATTCATCAAAGACAAGATCTGCAGATGGGATGATATTTGTACCAATACTGCTTGGAATTTTTCTGCCTTCGAATCCTTTGAGATCCTTGGTCTCGACTAGAAAGGCCGAGACTCCTTTTGCCCCTGCAGAAGGATCCGTTTTAGCGAAAACTAGGATTAAGTCTGCAACGTTACCCAAAGTTGCCCACATCTTAGACCCATTAAGAACGTAACCATCTTTGTTGGATGTAGCTCTCGTTTGCATACCGGCATTATCTGAACCAGCATCTGGCTCAGTAAGCGCAAAGCAACCAATCATCTCAGCACTGATTAGTTTTGGAATGTACTTTCTCTTCTGTTCCTCCGTTCCAAACAAATAGATGGCCATTGGAACATTAACAGCTTGATTGTTCCAGCAAATAGCCGTTTCTACCGAAGCTCGAGAGAATTCTTCCATTATAATAGACAAGGTTAAAAAACCACTTCCAGTTCCGCCGTACTCAGGTGGAAACAAACACCCGAAGAAACCTTCTTTCCCCATTTTTTCGAAGACATCACGTCTAAATACCCCTTCTCTTTCGCGTTCCTCAATAAAAGGAGTAATTTCCTTTTTAGCAAAATCACGACAAAGTCTTCTCACTTCTTTTTGTTCATCAGTTAATTCAAAAACCATATTCTCATCCTCCTAATCATTCTTTTCTATTTATCTAGTCATCATTATCTAGGAAAGTAAATTACATCCTAAAGGTAATGACATTAGACATGTCCTTTCATTCATAAGCTTCACTATACGATGTATTCATTACATATATTTGGAATGCTTTTATTCCGTTTACTTGGCGTACAGAACTTTTGTAAACTTGGTTATCTTATTTAGGATTAATATCCTACATATGCTGGTTGTCTTTTCTCAAAGAAGGCTTTTACCCCTTCTTGTCCGTCATGGCTGCAGCATAATAGTGTAATCATTTCTGCGGTATACTCGATTGCCTTATTGTATTCCATGTCTTCAATATTATGGTAGACCTGACGCCCCAATTTTAAAGCAAGTGGACTTTTGGTAATGAGCTTTTCAGTAATTTGATTGGTAGCATCCCTAAGCTCATCTTTTTTGCAAACAAAGTTGACCAAACCGATTTCCTTAGCTTCTTCAGCTGGTACATTTTCTCCAAGCATCATCATTTCCAGCCCTTTCTTTCGTCCCACTGAGCGGAATAGGACAGGCATAACTACCATTGGCCACATTCCAATGTTGATTTCGGCGCAACGAATGTTAACATCTTCAGAAACAATCACCATATCACAGGCAGCAATCATTCCCACTCCGCCACCTAGCACATGACCACTTATCGAAGCCACAAGGGGCTTGCTTAAAGTAGTAACCATTTTCCATAAATCTCCTACTGTATGCGTATACTCTCTGTAAATAATATGGGGCTTATCTTTATACCCTTGCAGATCTCCTCCTGCACAGAAATACTCACCGGTGTGGGATAATACAATGACTCTTACCTCAGAATCCTCGTCTAATTCCTTAAAAGCGCTCATCATCTCTAACGCAGTGTTTCTACTCATTGCGTTCTTTACTTCTGGTCTGTTAATAATGACTTCCCCTACTCCATTACTTTTTTGAACAACGATATCTTGGTAATCCTGGTAATCTTTCATGAATTTCTCCTCCTAAAAAATAATGTTTTTAATCTTTCATTGAATATACTTGCAAGAAATATGCCAAGTGACGATTCAAAATTTTCAGATTTTGTTAGGCGCTGTCATTTAAAAATCTTTAATAAGTAAAAATGAAATAACTGCTTTATTTCCCATCCCCTTCTTACATTACTTGTTGAATTTCTTCATGATAAACCGTAATACTCCGTTTACTTTAATCAGTTTACTTGGTAAAACCCTTCAGCTTTTGTATACTTCCGCCTCCTATTAGTTTATTTCATTTATTCTTGCGAACTTCGTGCAAAACACAGTTATTATTAGAATCCAGATATTCTATGTCTAGTTATAAAAAGTTGATGTGTATTTTGCATTTTTGATGTAATTCTACATTTTTAATGTAACTTTGCATGAATGGAAGATTTATATCCTTTTAAGATTTGCATTACCTCTCAACCCTTCTTCTACCGAAAGACAACGCCAAAAATTTTTCCTGTGTTACCATCAATTAAACACATGAATTACATTTGAAACTATTTCATTATCATCTCCGGTAACCAAGTAGATATGACTGGGAATAAAATCAAAATCAGCAAGATAATAAGTTCGCAGATAACAAATCTCGTCACACCTCTAAACGCTTCATGTGTCTTGACCCCTGCCGCACCAGCAGCAACAAAGACATTCATTCCTACAGGAGGTGTTACTAAGCCAATTTCTGCTGTTTTCGTTACCACAATACCAAACCAAATTGGATTAAATCCTAAAGACATCATTAAAGGAAATGTAAAAGGCAATGTTAAGATAAGAATAGCTACTTGATCCATGAAGAAACCTAAAATTAAGTAGAGTACGACAACGATTGCTAACACAAGCCATTTTGACATCCCAGAATCGGTAACCACATTAATTAAATTTTGTGTAACTTGCGTTGCAGTCAAAAAATAACTGAAAATCATAGAACAAAAAACGATAGTTACAATCATTCCGGTCGCTTTTAATGTTTTTTGAAAAGCAGTTTGAGCGGCTTTAAATTTTAATCTGCGTGACGATAAAGCAATCAAAAAAGCTCCGAAAGCCCCTAATGCACCTGCTTCAGTCGCAGTAACTATTCCTAAATAAATACCCCCTATCACAATAATGATAAGTAGCACTGCAGCCCATATATTCTTTAGTGATTTAACTTTTTCACTTAAACTAGTTTTTTCATAAATTTTAGGGGCAACGTCTGGATGCCTTTTAACCCAATACACAACCGTTAAAATATAGCCCAAAGCAGTTACAATACCTGGTATAACTCCTGCAACCAGCAAGTCACCCACTCCGGTTTCGGTCAAGATTCCATAAAGAATAAGGACCATACTTGGGGGAATCATAATTGCCAATGTTCCGGATATACTGGCAACTCCCATGGAAAAATGGGTCTTATAGCCATATTTTTCCATTTCCGGCACAGCTGAAGTTGCTAGCGTCGCCGCACTAGCTGTACTGGAACCACTCAATGCCCCCAACCCAGCTCCAGCAATTATTGTAGCAATACCTAAACCACCAGGTAGGTTACTCAACCATTTATGTGAAGCGTAAAAAAGATCTTTTGTCATATTACTGGCCGTCATTAGTTCAGCCATTAATATAAACATCGGAATGGTTGTAAATAAGAAAGCAGCCACATTTTCATAAGGGGTCGTTTGCAACACTCCAAGAGCTAAATCAGAGCCCCCAAGGATATAAAGACCAACTACACCGGAAATCCCCATTGCAAATGCAATTGGCATTCCAGTTGCCAAAAATACAAATAATAATATTATTACAATAGCAACTGTCATCCACTATTTCCCTCCCACATTACATCCCTTAGTCTTCTGAACTGCTGCTATGAAAGCCAAATGCTTCAGAATCTTCTTGATTAAAAGTTAACAACATATAAACCACACTCAGTAATAAACGGATTGTGAAAATGTAAGGACCGATCAGAACCCATACCCATGACAGCCACGTTGGCCACGGAATAAGACCAGCAGCAACATAATTATTAATATAAGCTTCTTGAGTACTTATCATTGCCTGGTACCCAATGAGGAATATCAAGCAAGCGGCGGCTAAAGTATATAAAATATCCAGAACTTTTACTAGTTTGTTAGGCATGAATTGAGTAAGTAAGTCAATTCTAATATGTCCACCCAATTTCCATACATAACTAATACTCAAAAATACAAGAATCACCATTAAATACTTTTCTGAAAATTGGTAAGCCCCCACTATTGACTGATTAAATACATAGCGCATAAAAGCATCCGCTGAAATAAGTATCATCATGATGAATACAGCGATTTGCGCTACAAAGAAAATAACCGAATCAACTTTATCAAATAGATTCATAACTTTTTTCATTTCTAGACTCCTCCTCGTACCATGAATTGCGAAGGGAATTTGAAAGCGCTTCCATTTTAACTACACAATACAGATATATTTGTTAATATAGTCCTATAAGTTGAGATTTTCCAATTCTTGATATAAATAATATACAAGAATCAAATAAAACAAAGAAACGAGTGAGCTATTGGTGAACAGAACATCAATAGCTCCAATTTTCCTTGTGATGCCGTTTCTTGGTTTATTATTGGTACTTAATTTTACTGTTGAAATTCTTCAATATATTGTTGGAACTTCTCTAAAATCTCTGTTCCTGGTAATCCTTTTGCCTCCAAATCTTCAGCCCATTTTTCATTAATCGGTTTTAATTCTTCATTCCATTTCTTTAATTCGTCTGGTTGAATTTCATAAAACTCAATACCCTCTGCTTCATATTCCTCTTGTAAACTTTCCTCTAGTTCTGCAATCCCAGTTGATAATTTTTCAATAGTTTCTTCGCTTGCTTGCGAAACAACATTTTGTACATTTTCCGGCCAACTGTTCCACACCTCTTCATTTACCACATAGGCAAAACCAACTGAGGTTAATTGTGCATTAGTAGAGGAATATTTAGCTAATTTATCCACTTGATAACCAGGCCAACTAAATAAAGTCAACATTGCAGAATCAATTGTCCCTCTATCCCATGAAGTATAAATCTCACTTGCAGACATTGAAACCGGTGTAGAATTAAAATGATGCATGATTGCTTCCTGTACTCCACCTGATGTGAAGACCCTTAGACCTTTAAAATCTTCAACCGACTTAACAGGACGATCGGCGGTTACAATTTGGTAGGGATTCAAGGTAGCTGCCCACAATGGCTTAACACCATTGGGCTTAAACTCTAATTCATATAAATTCTCCTGTACAAGTTTGTTATACGCTTTTGAACCAACAACAGTCCCTGGTACAAGACCAGGATTCGAGGCAATACTGCTTAAAGGCATCTTATCAGCAAAATACCCAGGCATAACGTAAGTAATATCTGCCACTTTATTTTTAGCAAGATCTAATAAACTGGCTGCTTTGCCCAATTGTTCAGCTGGATAATATTCAACCTCTATTTTTCCTTCACCTAACTCTTCAATTCTCTCTATCCACGGAATTACTCCTAATTTTGCAATCGAATGTGTATTAGGAAAAGAGTCAGCTATTTTTATCTTGATTACTTCTTCATTCGATTTCTTAATAACTTCTGTTTGAGTCTTCTCTGTATTACTACAAGCCGCTAGTCCCAATGTTAACAGTACAAATAAAAGAATCATCATCCACTTGCCTTTCATAACAAATCCCTCCCCTTTGACTAGATTCTCTTTTTTCTAGTTTACTTATAAGTACATTCCTTCTAATAAAACTGCAAGCGATTGAATTTATGCCGATATTTCTGCTAAATAGAGCGGTTAAAACTGCAGCAATACAATGCATACTTACATCCTTTTACAATCTTTATGTTTGAATTGCCTTACCATTCACCGCAGCTCACTTACTGTCTGTTTTAACTATGGTTATATAGCAGACACAAAAGAAAACGCTTTTGCAATTAACCAAGCAAATCAAGTAAGCCTGAAAAACTTACCAAGGCAAATAACCATTTTAGAAATATCAAGTGATTTATGCCGACCTAACACACGATAATTGTAAAATGAATCATAAAACACATACGTGTAATGTAAAAAAATTTGATACCAAACTATGTTGTATCGGTGCTAGGTATGAGCAGTGGTGATCGCTTCGGCTAAATCGTATTTTTTAGTCTATTAATTATGCACGAGCTCAAGGTCGTTTTCTTCAACTTCTAATGTAAGTCGTAAAAGAGCCTGGCACATTGTCTTACCTGTGAAATCCATGCGTAAACTTCTAGTTGCCCCTCCACCTAAAGAATTTCTTAAAACAAAATTCATGGCATCAAGAGTAGCAACCTCATATCGTTCCACACTTCCTTTCACCATTTCACCAAAGAACTCTCTTACCTTTTCTGCTGTAAGGTATTTCTGAAGCAAAGGGTAATACCTTTTCTCTTTCGCTATCACAACAATGTTTGAGATATCCCCTTTATCTCCTGAACGTGAATAAACGATATCCTTTAATTGAATCTCTCTCATTTTTTTATACCTCCTTTACCACAACAGTTTCGACTTCCTTTATCTCCACACGAGTTTTAACTTCTTCTCGTGGGACTAACGTTGGCCACAAGGCAAATACTTCACGCGGAGCAGGAGCACCTAGTTGTCCGGTGGCACCAATCGGCCCTACTCCCATCAGTGAAGTGGTCTCTCTTGCCACTTTTGCTGCTTCCTTCTTTTCACGGCATTTGGCAGCAACTCTTAACCTAACCTCATTTATGTCAGGATCTGGTTCAGGAGATGCCGACCAATGACATGAATCCACCCCAATTAAATCGTAGCGCACTTCCTCAGCTTCCAGTTTTACAGTCTCGAAACGGTGCTTAAGAATTTCGATTGCCCTTCTAGCCTTCCCAACTGCGTCAGGCCAAGTAAAAGAGCACTCTCCCTCTCCAATATAGCCATCCGTGTAAGCGATTCCGGCCTTAAGCGATTCCGGCGCTGTTTTTCCCTTGACACCCCAGACCTTGACGGTATCCTTATCTATTTCCTCCATTTGGACGTTTGTGAAATCCGAAATTACCTCTGGCATAATATAGTTCCCGGGATCATGTACTTCGTAAAGGAGGTGTTCAGTAAGGGTCACCTTATTAATCAGACCGCCTGTGCCGGGAACCTTTGTAATGATTAACTCACCGTTTTCGTTTACTTCTGCGATTGGATAGCCCATGTTCCATGGATTTGGTACCTCTTTCCAAAGGCTAGTAATTCCTCCCGAACATGCTGCAGCACATTCAATTAAATGGCCAGCCATAATGCCTAGCGCCAGATTATCCCACTCATTCCATTCCCAACCAAATTCATAGATCAATGGGGCAAGAATAGCGGCATCATCTGTAGTTCTTCCGGAAACAATAATATCCGCTCCTTTTTCAATCGCTTCCACATAAGCTTCTGCTCCAACATACGTATAAGATCCAACAATGCGCTCTCTTATCTTGCTAATATCTTCATCACCCGTATCCAGATTAATCAGCTTTAACCTTCTTTCAACAAGGTCATCAATTTTATCCCCGATTTCATCAGTAATGACGACACCAATTTTTAGATTGTTGATTCCTAACTCTTTAGCTACCTCGGCAATTTTTTCCGCACAAGCTTCAGGATTAGCTCCTCCGGCATTGGTTAATATCTTTATTCCTTTTTCAAGGCAGAGAGGCAACACAGTCCGACAAACGGTGCTAATCGATGGCACATAACCTTTTTCCGGACTCTTACGACGCATTTTTTGTAGGAGGGGTATAGTCGGCTCCCCTAAAAAGTCGTAGGCAAGATAATTAATCTCTCCTTTCTTTACTAATTCAATAGCGGGGTCCAAATTATCGCCCCAAAAACCGCTCCCCGAACCAATTCGAACTGTTTTCATAATTACAATCATTCCTTTCTTTAGGTCTATTAATTAAAGATTTTCTTTCAACATTAAACTTCCAACCAAAGGACTTTTATCGCTGCCAAACAACATGTTCAGGAACATTTACAGCCCTTCCTCCAGTTAAATGAAACTTTGCACGAAGCTTCAAAGGACCTTGTATTTTTGCGCCTTTGGTTTATGTGTCCTTCACCTCCTGCTTGTTATGTTCGTCTTTTAATCTTGCAAAATTCATGCCAAAATAATTACTAGTATAAGTTTGATTTATCAAGTTTTTGGTATTTTAGAGTAGATGCAATTTTGCATTTTTAATGTAAATATACGAATATTTACATTTTTCAGAAATCCATGAATTTACCGCAAGGGACTGTATACATTACTAGCCAGGCCAGTTATTTTAGCGTACAGTCATAATAAGCCAAATATTTGTTTTAACGGAAATTTCAATCCATGTAATAATCTGTAAACCGTTTTACAGCAAAGATACAGGCATCAGTAGTGCGATAAAAAGGGAGTTGGCTTTCCATCAATATTTCGAAGCTCGTTTCCATTTCTCCCGATAATGATGCCCAAATTGGAATAATGGGTTTATTCATTCGCTTGGCTACCTTTATGGTTTGTCTTACCATTATTTCTGTATAGGTTCCTAATTTATATGGAAAAGGAACTAATACCACATCTAAATTTGGATCATTCGCAAATATCTCTAAGTACTCCCCAAAAGCCCTTAGGTTTTCAAAAATGGAAGTTGTCAGATGAATAGGGTTTGTAACCGTTGCTAAATTTGGTAAAAAGTCTTGTAAGAGACCTTTTGTTTTATTAGTAAGATTAGGAACATCAAGATTAACTAACCGACACTTATTCGTAATTAAGGTTTTAATCCCTGTTGAGTAAGCGAATATACCTATACGATTTCCGGTAGGCATTCCATATGTGTCAAAAAGCCAACCTACATCAAGCATTTCATCTACATCTGTAGTTGTAATAACACCTAACTGATTATCGTCTATTCCCATATCAAACTGGTTAATGTTTAATAAGATAATCGGCTTTCCTGTCCTATTTGCGAAATCTGCAGCATTTCGAAATTTCTGTTGATCTTTGATTCCGTCTACTATCGCAAAAATAACCCGTGTGGAGGAATCATATGCCAAAAAGTTGATAAAATCGGCAACTTCTAAATCCGCTTCGTTTCCTGTAGAAATCCAGTAATTAAAACCTATTCCTCGATCATTTGCATCTAAGATTGTCCTCCCTAATCCACCATCTACAGTAATAAGTGATATTTTTCCACTTTGTAAGCGATTTGGTTCATAAAGTAGAGAGGATGAAACTCCGAATGGTTCAGCAAGATTATATAGACCGAAACTATTTGGTCCTAAAATTCGAATCCCGGTCTTTTCAGAAAATGCTTTTAATGTTTCCAACAATTCATGTTGGTCATCATCTAAACCTGCAATGGAAGTTAATAGAATTATAAATTTCACTTTTTTCTTTTCGCATTCATTTAGTAAAGGAGGTACGGATGTAGCAGATGCCATGATGACAACTGTATCAACATGCTCTGGTATATCTTTTAAATTAGTATAGGTTCTCACCCCAAAAATTTCATTGTACTCGCTGTGAACTGGATAGATTTTACCCTTATAATGAGATTTTTGCAGATTAACAAGGACTCTTCCCTCGATTGTATCGGTATCCACAGAAGCTCCTATGAAGGCAACGGACTTCGGATACAGTAAATAGGATAAATCAAGAGTGTTATATTCTATCAGAATGTTCACCTCCTTTTAAATTTTATATTCAATTAACATGCAACAACTATGCCAACATGGAAGGGTTCAAATAAATGGATTTCTTTTCAATTAATTTATTCGAAAAAAATGCATTTTTCCATTTTCGATGTATTAATACATTATTGAGCCAATTGTTATTCATTTGTGATGTAAAATAATTATAGATTTCAAAGATTTCGTTTAACTATGGCTAAAAAATAGGACTCTCTATTTTTCCAATTCTCAAAAATACTTTGAATTTTTTAAGTAATATTCAAAACTTCCATCTGTTTTATGCCTGAATAAAAAAATGCAAGGGGAAGATGTACATCCCCTTGCTTTTACTTGCCTATTGCCCCATTCCTATAGGACTGCCATTTTAATAAATACATTTCGAATTAATCAATCACGATGGATGCTCTTGTTACTTCTCTTTTTAATGATTTGTTTAAAGCATCTTCAATTTCCTCAAACTTAAAATCAGCATCCACCAATTCTGTAAACGGATATTTATCGATATTAATGGATATAAACTCCAACGCCTTATTTAAAAACGAAGGTTGATAGCGAATAACCGGATAAATAGTAATCGATTTTCTGGTCAATAAACCCGGATCAAATTTGGTAGTCGCTCCAGGTATAATATTTCCTATAGATAAGTACCTTCCTCCTTGTCTAATATGATGGATTCCTTCACTAAAAGCATCCGGTACACCTGTAACCTCCAAGGCAACATCGGCTCCTTTTCCATTAGTGAGTTCTTTTATTTTTGCATTCCTTTTTTCCACAGTATCATATTCATTTAAATTAATTACATAATCAGCACCAAATTTCTTAGATTGATTTAATCGTTCTTCCACCGCATCGATGATAATCACTTTAGCTCCGCTTTCATTAGCAATAGCGGCTGCATATAGACCCAAACCACCTGCCCCTTGGATCAGGATCGTTTCATTTACTTTCAGCTGTATTTTGTCTATTCCATATAAAACCTGGGAGATGGCACAGTTTGCACTCGCTGCAACAGAGTCCGGTACGTTGTCAGGCACTTTATAAAAGTATTGATTAGGATGTACATAATAGTGTGTTGCATAGGTTCCATGAAAATGGGGAGATTCTTCTGGCAATCTACCCACAAATTCATACGTATTTTCACATAAAACTAAATCCCCATTTGCACAGAAACTGCATCTTCCACATGCCTGAAAATAGGTTGCAGCTACACGGTCTCCTACCCGAATAGGTTTTCCCGAATGATCCGTGGTAACTCCTTCACCGATTTTTTCTATTTCCCCTACCATCTCATGTCCCAAGACACCATCCTTTACCACTGGATGATCTCCATGCCAAATATGTAGTTCCGAACCACAAACGTTCGTCCTTACAACCTTCACCAACAATGCCCCTTTTTCTGGAGTTGGTAAATCATATTCTTGATATTCGATTATACTTGGTTCTACCATTACGGCTAATATTCCTTTCACATAAATAACCTCCTTTTGGATTGTCCCTTTTTGACGCTAATTATCTGTATATATTCATTGCTATAGTAATAAGAGCGATCTTACTATCACTATATAGCGAAGAGATCATTATTTACTAATAGGGCTTGATTAAAGGCTTAATCTCTTCAAATTCACGCATTTTCTCGATGGCCAAATTAATTTGGTTTAATTTGTAAGTATTTGAAAACATAAGGTCAAAATCAAATCTGTCCCGGTATTGTTCAATAAAACGAAGAGCCTTATAATATGCATCGATGTCTGCGGACAACATGCCAATTATAGTGGCGTTCTTTTTGGTTATTAAGTCCGCAGCGAAAGGAACCTCGGGGCCACCGACCTGCCCAAGCACAATATACCTTCCATTATTGGCTAAAATGCCCATCCCCTCAACAAAAGCTCCTATAGCTCCGGATGCTTCAATCAAGACATCGGCACCCTTACCGTTCGTTAATTCCATAATCACTTTCTGTCTGTCAGCAGGATCAGGATGCTGATCAATCGAAATGATGTGAGTAGCTCCCCATTCCTTGGCAATTTCCAATCGTTTATCAGGTGCACCTATCACGATGATATCCTTTGGTCCTTTCGTAGACGCAATTGCGGTGGCATACAGCCCTAAGGGGCCAGATCCCTGAATCACTAATGTATCATTCCAGTTCATACCGCCAATCCGGTCTATCCTGACGAAGCCATCAACTACTGTCCTGAAAGCACAAGAAGCACCGCTAGCCCATTCACTTTTTACACCATCAGGGATCTTAACCGACGGACTAAGAGGAAAAACATAACAATATTCGGCAAAGCCCCCCGTGAGGTATGGATATTTCTCGCTGCTTTGCATCATGTAGTATTTTCGGTTCTTACAGGCGTTTGGCATCTTTAACACCCTGCACGTCTCACACCTGCCACATGAGGCATGAGTGAATAAAATCCTATCTCCGATCTTAAGTTCCTGCCCGATGGAGTCATGGGTAACCCCTTCCCCGAACGCTTTTATTATTCCAACCATTTCATGTCCAAGAATAAAGGGAAACTCAAGCGGAAGACCTAAACGTCCTTCCCACTGGTGAACGTCACTTCCGCAAATTGAGGCAACATCAATCTTGACCAGCATAGCCCCGGGCTCCAGTGTCTCCGGCATCTTAACGTCCCGAACTTCAATCGGCGCTCCGTACTCCGTAACAACTGCGGCTTTACAAGTTTTAGGCAATGTCATTTGTTTTCCTCCATTCTTACTGACTTTTGGAGTGAATCAGCTGATTATAACTAATTGACTCCTAAATGTAGAACCCTTACTTAGAGTTTTTTTGTTGATTAATGAAAAATTCTCGCGATGCTCTTTCTGCAGGAGATGCTTCCCAGTCATAAGCTACAGCCCGGTAAGGAGGCCATTTATCCTCTAGAGTGGGGTGTTCTAACTTGACAATATGCATACAAATTTGGCACTTTGTTACCATTCTCGGACCTAAATGGCACGCAATTGGATATCTTCTAATGTTATCGCTTCCGCACTCTGGACAAGTAGCACCTGGTATGAGCTTTCGTTCCAGAAATATTCGTTCCTCTTTTGGAGGGGAGTAAATTACTCTTTCAATCCAAGACGTCATTCTGAATAACCTCCTTCTTATTTTAGGCTGTACATTCTTTCAAGTTCTCCAAATTCTTCAACGGTTTTTGGCCAAGATTGCAGCACTGCCATTGGTGCTTTCCATTCACCCATAGCTTCCTTTTTCCTCAATTCCTTACGGAGTTCTGTTGTGCCTATAGTATCAACAGCCAAAGTAACGGGATCAATAACCACACCATATGCATGTTTTGCAAACTCAAATGAAAGCTGTTCATTCCAAACGTCTAACCGAACTAACTTCGGGTCACGCTCTAAGGGGCTTCCATAGCCAGCGCCACTCGCGCAAAAGAGGTGATATAGTTCTCCTTCACGAAGCGGATATGAAGTAAGCTTCAGTGTTGATAATTCAGCACCTCCGCCACCCCATTCCCCATTTTCAGGATCAGGTGTTCCATCAACAGCGAACATTCCTGCAACAGGTATCAAATCACAAACTGGGGAAATGCCGTTGAAAAGCCTTATAGACTCATCGGGGTTTCTTTTTATTTTGGAAATATACGAAGGCATCCCCGCTCCCCCTCCGTTTGTTCCTTGGCGAGGGAACCTTCCCGAATCAAGAACAGCTGTAAGGGTACCTTTACCGTCATTTATCTCGTAAATTACATAACTGGAATATCCGGAGCGGTATTTTCCGGCACCAGCACTATCCATCATCAATCCCCATCCACGTATTAACATCGGCATGTCGCGTTCCAATAATTCCACCACATTGCTGCGGCAATTAAATATAGGAGAAACATTAAAACTAATGCCGTCACCCCTGCTGGTTCCACCATAAGAACCTCCTGCTAACGTAACTCCACCGAAGGGTATACCTTCACGTCCGGACCTTTGATCTACCCCGCTGTATAAATAAGCCGCAGTAGTAGCACTATCAGTTGCAATTGCTCGTTCAGGGATCATTTGGCCAAACAGATTTATCATCAGTGCAGCGACTTTTGTCGCCATTTCAACGTGTTGGCTTGCACTAGTAGGCGGTAAACCCATTACTAATGATCCAGGTGGTGCAATGACATGGAATGGTCTCATTGCACCTGCATTCATTGGATGTCTAGGGTCGAAAATTGTTTTAGGTCCGATCAAACAACGGTTTGTATCTTCCCAACATGTGGTGACTGCAGCTATAGATTGTTTATCGCTGCCTGAGTAGTCAATTTCTACGGAATCACTTTTAACCCTTGCAGTTGCCTTGATTCTTAACGGAGGGCCGCCGTTTCCATCATCATCTATAAATTCTTCTGCTTCATATATTCCATCCGTGACCTGTAATATCTCATTTCTCATCCGGCGCTCGGCAAGATCCAAGGTATAACTTCCCCCTGAGCGCACAGCCTCTAGTCCATATCTTTCTAACAAGCGGATTAGGCGGGCTTCCCCCACTTTAAGAGTGCCAAATAGAGCTCTTAGATCACCCAAATTATGTATAGGCAACCTAGTATTTTCAATTAATAGATTAATAGTTGACCGTACAGGTTTGTCTCCAGATAAAATTAATGTAGGTGGTATCCGTAACCCTTCCTCGTACAGTGAATTGGCTGGGGCGTTCACACCTCCTGCTACCGGACCACCAATGTCAAGCAGATGCGAAGCACAACTAAGGATGAAAACAACCTCACCTTGCCAAAAAACAGGACGGAATAGATTGGCATCCGGAAAATGTATACCGCCGCGCCAATTATCATTGCAAATTATGGTGTCACCAGGGCCTAAATTTTCAAGTCCCCATTCATCAATAACCATATTAGTCATATGTTGGTGAGTGAAGGCAAATTGGGTGACACCTTCAGTAATTGAAACCATTTCTGTCCCTTCTTGGCCCACCAAATGAACACAAACCCCCATATCAAGGGCTTCCCTTACTGCATTTGAAAAGGCGCTGTGTTGCAAGGAGGTAGCCATATGCCTGCTGGTCTCGATTAAACCGGCACGGATTGTTTCCGCTGTAATCAAATCAATTCCATACCGTTTTTCCACTTCTTGTGCATTAAGAAAAATATCTCTTTGTTTCATAAATATTTTCCCACCTTTCTATCTAAATAGTTAAACCCGAACTTTGATAATTATGCCTTCCTTCTTCTTGGTTATCTGAACTAAAAGTTATATGGATACTCCCAAACTTATCGACTTCAGCCACTGAACCAGGAATAAGTACAATGGTTCCAAGTTCGTCGTCAATTACCGCTGGCCCTTCCAATTTATTCCCACCTAATAATTGTTGCCGTACATAAAATTTGGTTTCATAATACTTTCCATCGAAATAAACTTGTTTAGTGGTTAATACAGAATCAGGATTAGGAGCCTCTGTTCCTTCAGGTATCCCTGGAATATTGATTATGTTAATAGAACCGTATCCCACTAAATTTATAGTTGTAGCAATAATTCCAATTTCCGGAGCAGAATATCCATAAACTTGTTCATAGAAGTTATGGAAATCCTTTATCCAGTTTTCGAGGGAGGATTCAGTTAAAGGCCACTCTTTCAATGCTAATCTGTTGTCAAAACTCTGGCCGTTGTACATTCCATAAAGATTGCGTTCTATCACGATATCCTCAGGTTTAGCTGACTGTTTAATCAATTCTTCCTTAATTTCGTTTTCGAGGTTATCAAATATTTCATTCAGTTTCTCAACACTGATATCATCTAGCGATTGTACTAAAGAGATAGATCGCTCAGCTTTCAAGCGGCTTGAGACCATACCCAAAGCACAAAACCCTCCTGGAAAGTACGGAACAATTACCTCTGGAATGTTTAAATTTTTTGCAACTTTGACTGCATGAATTGGTCCTGCTCCACCGTATGCGAACAAGGAAAACTCACGTAAATCGTGTGCACGTTCAAACACCATTTTACTAATTTCGCTTTCAATGGATGTATTCATGAGATCAATGGAACCTTGGGCAAGTTGAATGGATTCCATTTTTAAGGAATCACCAACGTTTTCCAAGGCTGAAAACGCCAGTTTCTGGCTGAGAGACTTTTTCCCAGACAAGAAAAGTTCAGGTTGTAGGTACCCTAAAGCAACGTATGAATCTGTTACTGTAGGTTGTTTACCACCAAGACCATATGCTGCAGGTCCAGGGTTGGCCCCGGCACTTTCAGGTCCGACCTTGAGGCTTCCGACCGTATCAGTTTGAATTAAACTGCCCCCACCGGCTCCAATACAGCGCACATCGATTGTGGGAACTCCTAAAGGGATACTAGGTTCAACTTCATAGTCTTCAGTTATCTGTGCATCCCCACCGTAAACAATACCTATGTCAGTACTGGTGCCTCCAATATCCATGCAGATGAGGTTCTTTTGTATAAGAAGTTCTTTGGCGTAATATTCTGCCCCGAGCAAACCAGCAGTAGGTCCGGACTGGAGGGTATATGCAGGAAAGTGTTCAATCGTATTTTCTATTGTCCGCAAACCACCATTCATTTGCATAACCATTACCTGACCTTGATATGAATCAGCGGATAATTTTTCTTTTAAATTTTTTAAATATTTCGTCACTTCCGGTCCTGTGTAGGCATCGATTGCTACGGTACATGTTCTGTTGTATTCCCCTACTACAGGATGGACCGTCGAGGATTGGATATAGGCTTCCGGAAGCATTTCTCGGACAATATTAACTACCCTTTGCTCTTGTTCAAGGTTTGCATAAGAATTGATTAGACAAACACCTACTGCCTCTATTCCTTCACGACGTAGAAATTCAATTTCTTTACGAAGTTTTTCTTCATCAAGTTCTACATAAACCTTTCCATTATACAAAGTTCTTTCGGAGACTTCTCTGACATAACGGCGATGAACAATAGGACGCGATTGGTGAGGACGAATCCAATTAGGATCATATAATTCATCACCCGACGGTCGTAATAAACGGCCCATGTCCAACAAATCGCGGAACCCTTGTGTACTAAGCAACCCAACCTTAGCACCTTTTCTTTCAAGTACTGCATTAAGTCCAACCGTGTACCCGTGGTGGAAGTAAGTTATTTCCTCCATCGGAACTCCGAATTCTTCAATAGCAGCCATTGTTCCCTTTGATTGATCTTCTGGTGTCGTTGGAACTTTTGCACGCTTAATTAAACCGCTTTCGATATTTATCAAAATTGCATCAGTAAATGTGCCACCTACATCAATTCCAAGTCTGTATTTAGCCACTTTATCTACCCCTTTCATATAGCTTCTGTCCTATCAAACACTTTCAATCTATTTTGAATCTAGATCCTTATGGAAAAAGGACCTAGATCCATCCTGACAAAACAATCCATAGTCTCCTTAGATATATATATTCATGTACTGCTTCAATTTCGTTTACTCTCTATATTGCTAGACTTAAACCGCAACTTAGACCGAAATGTTTCATGGTAACGTCTGCTAACGGTAAAATTGGATTATCAATTCAAGGTGCGAACAGTAAATGGATCTCTAATCTCATCAGAAAGTTCAACTAAAACACTTTTCGTTTGCATAAAGTCATAAATAGCGTCTATTCCCATTTCACGTCCTAGCCCGCTATTCTTATAACCACCAAAAGGGGAGCCGGGAGCTGATGTACGATAGGTATTGACCCAAACTGTACCTGCTTCAAGAGCTCGAGCCATCCTATGACTCCTATTAAGATCATTTGTCCAGATACCTGCTGCTAGTCCAAATTCCGAATCATTGGCCAATTTTACGACTTCCTCTTCCGTATCAAAAGTCATAACACTTAGTACTGGACCAAAGACTTCTTCTTGAGCGATTCTCATAGAATTACGAACGTTACCTAGAATTGTTGGAAGGTAAAATAATCCTTTTGATAATTCTGGATCACAAGGCCGTTCCCCTCCTGCCAGTACTCGAGCACCCTCATCTGTTGCAATATTGACATATTTCTCAATTTTCATAAGTTGAGCAGGTGTAGCCGCTGGACCCATTTGAGTATCAGGACTCATGGGATTCCCTAATCGTATCTCCTTTGCACGTCTCACAAGACTATCTATAAACTCGTCCGCAATGGACCTTTCAACAAATAAACGAGAACCAGCAATACACGTCTGACCGCTTGCTGCAAAAATACCGGAAATCACCCCTGCCTCGGCCGCATCCAGATTAGCATCTGCAAAAACGATATTAGGACTTTTTCCACCTAGCTCCAATGTGACACCTGTCAAATTAGAAGCTGCATTGACCGCTACTTTACGTCCGGTTTCTGGACCACCGGTGAAGGTTACTTTATTCGCTAGTGAATGTTTAGAAATAATATCTCCTACCGAATGGCCGTATCCTGTAACCACATTAAGGGTTCCAGGCGGAAAACCTACCTCATTGAATATCCTGGCAAATTCCAAAGAGGAGGCCGAAGTAAATTCCGAAGGCTTAAGCACAATGGTGTTCCCTGCGGCCAACGCAGCAGCCATTTTAAACGTTGCGATCAAAAGCGGTGAATTCCATGCTGTGATACATGCTACGACACCTAAAGGTTCCCGTAAGGTATAATTAAAAACACTTTGTCGGTCAAGTGGAATGACTGTGCCCTCTACCTTATCTGCTAAGCCAGCATAATATTCATACCAGGAAGGAATAATCATCATCTGACCCAGCATTTCCTTATAAAGTTTTCCATTATCTTGTGTTTCGGTTCTCGCCAGATGTTCCGCATTTTTCTCTAGGGCTTCAGCCAGCTTTCGCAGCAGTTTACCTCGTTTAGTAGGAGATAAACTACTCCACTCCTCTGATTCATAGCATTGCCGCGCAGCTTTAAAGGCTCTGTCAACATCTTCCTTTCCGCCTTTAGGTATATAGGCCCAAATCTCTCCTGTAGCTGGATTAGTAGATTCAATATATTCCGAGTTAGATGGATCAACAAATTCCCCACCGATATACATTTGATAATGTTTTATTGCAGTTTTCTGAACCATTTTTACACCTCTATTTTTCGTCTATTTTAATGACATTATGTAAATCTAGCTGCTAGTTTATCAAGCCGGGACAAGGTGATAAGCAACTGCACACCAACCACCGGGCATGTTATTGGCCCCCAAAAAACGATAAAGCCCTAATACTTTAAATAGCCAGGATAGGTACGGGTATGCATGTCTTTACAGTTCCCATATTCCGAATGAACATGGGAAATACGGAATCTAGTTCACCACTATGTGAAACGCTTTCATTTCTAGAGATACTTCCACCACACAGCCGCAATCCAATTCTAATAGAATGTCCGGCCAATTAATCTTTAAAACTATGGATGTCATTACAAATCTTCTGCGTTTTTAAGTCAGAATATTCAAATAATTCTTCGTAAACCTCCGTTCCTTGCATCCTTTCACCTCCTATTAGCTTTGTTAATGTTAAGAATGCAAGATTTGTACCAAATAAATTACGAGTTAAAGCTTGATTTTACAACACCTAAATATATAATAATGATGTAATTTTACATTTTTTAATGTAACTCTGCGCAATGTCTAAGCGCTTTAACTTAAACTAATACCCACACTTTTCCATAGATTTAACTATACAAAAATGAAAAAGGAGGGGAATATCTTATAAGACCTAAATCGTAAAAAGTCATAGAAAATAAAGGGTGATACATATTATACATTACTAATATGTAGCACTCTTTTCTTTCTTGTTCAATAAATGCGTCCGCTTGTTGAATGAAGGAATAACTCATACCAGCAGCTTTTTTAAAAGAAATCACCTAATGTAAATTCCTAATTGAATTTAATAATCTTTTTATAAATTTCTTTCAAGTAAAATACTAACTTGTTCCGCTATTGAATCAGTACTTTCAGGTGTTGCATCTAACATATACAATTCCATGACCCCGATAATTGCCATGCCTAAAAACCGGAAAAACACTTTCTCACTAATTCCTTTATTTTTCCCATTTTTAAAATCCACTTTTTCTTTTATTTCCTCAATTACAAAATGTAAGAAACGATTTCTAAATGTGATTGTCCCGTTACTTGAGAATAAAGGTGAAAAGAATGACTTATATTGCTCGAAATATTCGAACCAAATAATTGACCCCTCTACTAAACCCTTGTCTTTTTTTTGCTGACAAATAACTTTCAATTCAGCTAAGTGTTCTTCAATGAGTTTATCGAGTAAATCAAATTTATCTAAGTAATGAAGATAAAACGTTCTGTTCCCCACATTCGCTCCATTGCAAATATCCTTTACCGTAATTTTATCAAAATCTTTCTCCGACATGAGTTCCATAAAAGCGTTTTTTATGGCTTCTTGAGATTTAAGTATCCTTCTATCGACTTTAGTCATGGTCTAGTCACCAAACTTTCCTTAAGATTAATGCGCAATTTCAATAAATTCGTGCATTAATGCGTAAATTGATCGAAAATGACGTTTGAAAACATCCGGTTTTTCTTTTATATTATACACACGGATGAAATAATACATCAATAAGCATTATTTCATCCGTGTTATTTAACTACCTGCAACATATTAAAAGAGGAAATCTCAATGAAAGAAGGGATAGAAATTTGAAAATGAAGTGCTTACCCATCGTACTTTATGTGTAGGTTGATTTAAAAAAATGTTTTGTTATTATAGTGACCAAAAATTAGTTACTAAGTAAAAACATGGGTGTTAAAAAAGTAATGCTTTTTCCATATAGGCTGTGGGATAGAAACTAAATTTATTATAAAAGGAGAAAAAAGCATGAGAAAATCAGTAACATTTAAAAATGGTAATATTAATGTGGCAGGGCATCTTTATTTACCGGAGGGATTTGACGAAAATAAAAAATACCCTGCAATTCCCTGTGTTCATCCGGGCAGTAGTTGTAAAGATCAAACTGCAGGCATCTATGCCGAAAAACTTGCTAAACTAGGATATGTAACCATTGCATTTGATGCGTCATATCAAGGCGAAAGTGAAGGTGAACCTCGATATATTGAAGAGCCGTCTGCACGGGTTGAAGATATTCGTTGTGCGGTGGATTACCTGACTACGCTTGATTATGTAGATGAAAATCGTATCGGTGTATTAGGAGTTTGTGCAGGAGGAGGTTATGCAGTAAATGCCGCAATGACAGAACGCCGAATCAAGGCTGTTGGTACAGTCGTTGGTGCTAATATCGGTCGTTTAAATCGTGAAGGTGATGGCTCTCCTGGTGCAGCTATCAAAGCATTGGAGGCTATTGGTCAACAACGAACTGCAGAAGCCCGTGGAGCAGAGTCACTAATCACGAACTGGATTCCGAATAGCCCTGAAGAAAGAGAAAAGGCTGGTATTACTGATATAGATATAACGCAAGCCGTTGAATATTACACAACACCCAGAGGACAGCACCCTAATTCTCCTAATAAGTTGAAATTCACTAGTGTAGGTTCAGTTATAGGTTTTGATGCTTTCCATTTAGTAGAAGAGCTACTAACTCAACCTTTACAAATAATTATTGGTAACGTACAAGGTGGATTCGGTTCATATAAAGATGGTCATGAACTCTATAGTAGAGCAGCTTCAGAAAAAAAGGATTTGTTTGTTGTTGAAGGTGCAAGTCACTATGATTTATACGACCAACCAGAACCTGTTAATCAGGCTGTTGAAAAACTTGAAGCTTTCTATAAAGAAAACCTTTAAGTAGAAGGTTAATTTTAGACTTTAAATGTGATGTATAAATAAAAACAGAAGCTTGTTATCATTAAGAATATAGCCGTTTTCCTAGTTATTTAGGAAAACGGTTTTTAAATGGCTTGAAACTTCCTTAGCGTAGTAAATCCACATTTTTCTGACGTTACTCCTTTATAGGCCAATGAAAAAAGAATCTTTCTTTTAAAATGAATAAACTTAAAGGTTTTATACATAATAAACATGGTTAAAGGCAAAAGTAGCTTTTTACAAAAATTGCAAAAAAACAAAGGAGATTTATTAAAATGACACAAAATAATCAGAATAAACAACAACTTTAGCAATTTCAAAACCAAGTAGGGGATCAAGCTAACGCACAACAACAGCAACAAGCACAAAAACAAGTACAGCAAGCCCAATATACAGATCAGGTACATGGAGGAGTATTTCATTTTTGATTCCATTCCACCACAGCCATTTATTCTTTATATTTAATTTTCATCAGTTTACTCTATAAGGAATAGTACAGTACCTCATTTCTCTGCTTGACCTCAAGCTGATGAAGAATTTGCAGCAGGTCAATATGCCCCAAAGTCTCCGATATGGGCAGCGTTAGCTCTTTTTGATAGACATTTGGAAATAACATAGTTGTCAATTCATAAACTGTTTTTTCAGACTCCTTTAGCAGACC
The DNA here is from genome assembly GCF_025175645.1 of Peribacillus aracenensis. Classification (NCBI taxonomy): domain Bacteria; kingdom Bacillati; phylum Bacillota; class Bacilli; order Caryophanales; family Bacillaceae; genus Peribacillus; species Peribacillus aracenensis. Next base: position 33,487 of record NZ_JANZMJ010000019.1, on the reverse strand, counting down.
ACGTATTGTATCTGTTCGTTTCCAATTTTCTAGTAGCCTTTGTAAAATTAAATCCCTATGGTTAATTACTGGTGCACCATGACCTGAAAAGATGATATCGATCTCCATGTTTGCACACATTTCCAATGAAGTACGGTATTGTATTAGGGATAGTGGCCGTTTGCTGGACGGATTGGGAGGTGGTTCAATTAAAGCATTGGATGAAATGTGTTTGATAATGTGATCACCCGAAATCATCACTCGGTCATCAGCCCGATATAAAGAAAGTTGGCTTTGTGAATGACCGGGTGTAAAAAGCACATGCCAATCTGGAAAATGTGGGAGCGCCTGATCGTGCTTTAAACATTCATCAATGTGGCTTCTCTCGGTATATGACATAGATAAATCATTGAATTCATTAATAATGATGAGGGATTCCTCGGGGACACCACATTCGTAATATAGCCTATTAAAAAACTTGGCTTGAAAATTCATAAATGAATCATCTATCTTCACATAAGGAATAGCTAGAGGATGCGAATATGTAAATGCTCCGGAAACTTGTCGAACACGTTCGAGTAAGCCGCAATGGTCAGGATGATGGTGGGTTAACACCACTTGTCGAATGTCTTTCACTTTGTACCCAATATCCCTAACTCCCTGATTCAACGTTTGCCACGCCTCCTCTGTTAGTGGTCCAGTATCAACAAGTGTAAGATAAGCACCTTCAAGCAAGTACACGTTTACTGGGCCTACAGGAAAAGGAGTGGGTATTTCGATTTGATATATCCCTTTGGCCACTTCTTTTGTTTTTCCTATCTTTTCCATCTACTTCCCTCCTGCATATCATAAAAAAGAATAAATAATGACATTAATATATTTACCTCTAACTTCTCTCAAGGCATTAGTATCAATTACTTCAGAATAGAGAGAAAATTTCGTTGAGTGAAATACTTCATTTCCATGCCTCCTAATTGGTCACGCCAAGAAATATAGAGTGATTAGCAGAAAGAATTGATATTTTTGAATTTATGAGAGTTACCAGTTTACATCCCTACTATAAACACCCTAATCTATTTTGATTGAAGAATTAGATCTGTTAGTTGAGAAAAGTAATCACATAGTTTTTCAAATGGAATATCTTTATTTGAATCCCACCAAATATATGTCCAATCTAAAGCACCTTTAATGTATAGAAATAGTAATTTTTTCTCTTCTTCATCAAATTTATTATCGGAAAGTACTTCAAAAAAGGGTTTGCGAAATAGGTGGTCGTATTCATTTTTTTTACTTTGAATTTGTTCCCGTAACTCAAATGATAATGAATCAATTTCACGATATAGAAGTCTTATATCAGTTTGAAAGTTTGAAATTATTAATAGATGATTAGTAATTGTAGATTTTATTTTTTTATTTAAACTCAAATCTGAATAAATAACCTCTTTTAACTTTTCAATACTTACATTTAGTACATTATCATGAAGTTGGAATAAAATTTTTTCCTTCGATGGAAAATAATAGTAAAGACCACCTTTTGATATCCCTGCAGCATTAGCAATATCTTGTAATGAAGTTTCATGAAATCCATTATTATTAAAACATTCACTCGCTGTCTTCAATATGTGCTTTTTTAAAACTTCATTTTCTTTCATTGTTGTTCAGTCCTCCTTATAAAATAGTATATACCACCACATCTGAATTAACTAAGCCATTTGTTACAATAGTAAAGTGCTATAATAAAACACAAAATAATTATGTATGTTCTATTCTACTGCTTTTCCTTTATTTTCAATAATACATAGAACCTTAACTATTTTTCTAGATCCAAGAATATGACCGTTTTAGTACATACTCTGTTTTCTAAATTATAAGGATAAATAGTTTACCAATATAACTCAAGCTTCAAAATAAAGACTTCTTGCAAATTACCTTCATTTATAAGAAGAAACATTATCTAAAACATGGCAAAATTAAATTAAAAAAATTTGTTAAAAAAATTGGGGGTGCCAATAGATTTATCTTTTTACTTTTCAGAAAGCCCTATGTCATACTGATATAGCACCCAAAAACATTTCTTGATGAACTCGTTCAACTGTAACGAGCTAAATTGAACTATGCCTCTTTTCTCCTGCATACCTCTTCTTGTCCATGCGACAAATCTTATCAGAATTTTTATACTACTTTATTCTCGTCACTCTTTTTCGCCATTAGTATTCCGTTCCTTTAATATTTGGGAAGCAATTAAATTCCTCATCACCTCTATTGAACCACCACCAACCTCAAGAGTTTTATTTGAACCATAAAGCTTCATGAAAGGACTATTGTTATAAAGTGCATTACCACCATTAATACGCATGCAAGTGGAAATAATATTTTCTGCAACTTGTACCGCTTTTAACTTAGCCATAGCAGTCTCTTTAGCATGTGGATAGCTCATGTCACTTTTCCAAGCCGCTTTATCTCTCAAAAGTCTTGCTGCCTCAAGTTCAGTATACATATCAGCTAAATACCATTGGATTCCTTGAAAATCAGTAAGGTAATTATCACCAACACGCCGCTTAGTAATAAAATTCATGGTCTGGTCTAGTGCTGCCTGCGCCCAACCAATCGACTTTGAAGCGTTTCCAATACGAGTGAGATCGAACCATGAAAAGAAAAGCTTATATCCTTCGCCCTCATGTCCTAATAATTGAGATACTGGCACCGTACAGTCTTTAAAACGGACTTGGTACACAGGTGCATCCCGAAGTCCAATAGGATCACGTTTATAATATTTTACTCCATCTACATCTTTGTCCACTAATATACATGTCAAACCTTTATCCGTATTGGTAAATACTAAAAGCACATCAGCTTCTTGTGCAACGTTGATATGAATCTTGTTTCCATTAATTACATAATTATCCCCTTGAACTATTGCAGTTGTAGAGAGACGCTTTAAGCTTGAACCTGCATCAGGTTCAGATACTGCTACTGCAGCTAGATACTCACCACTGGACAGCTTAGAAAGATACTTTGCCTTCAATTCCTCGATACCGTGATGTTGGAGCACTTTAGCTAGTGGATTACTCATATGGATTGCATACTGAGGAACTCCAGTGCGAGCCGTCTCCTCCATTAACACGGCGTATTCCCGTGCACCTTTTAACTCAAGCCATCCCTCTTGTGCAATCGCATTATGGACCTCCCAAGAAAACTCGCTGTAAGTTTCACTGTGTTCGATTTCCACATGATATTTTTTGCGTATCTCCTTAATCTTTTGCTTAACATCTTGTCTCCATTTTAATTGCTCCTCAGTATAAAAACTCATAATTTTTTACCTCCATAATCACTTTAATAACAATTAAGCCGGCCAGTCGGATTTTTTAAATTATAAAATCAATTATAACACAAATCATCTGAAAAGTTAGAATATTGATGCTTACCGCAAAAATTGTTTCACTTCTGTCGAACTGTATAAAATCCATAAAGAACTACGCAGCTGTAACACTTTAACGAGAAACATATTTTTTTGATTGGTTAGTTTATTACTTGCTTTTCTTTACTCATTTTTAAAAGTAAAGGGAATGCAAGGAAGTCCGTCTTTTTCATGAGAATTAATGCATTTCCATGCTTCTACCTCATTAGGCTTGGTAACCATGTTGCAATTTGTGGGAATAAAATAATTAGTATAATCATAAGCAGCATAATATAAAAGAATGGCAAGCTGCCTTTTATCACACTAGCTAAATCAACCCCTGTAGTTCCTTGTATTACAAACAGATTCATTCCTACAGGTGGCGTTATCAATCCACACTCAACTAACAATACTAAAATGACACCCATCCAAATCATATCAAAGCCAGCAGCCTGTATCAGTGGCATTACAAAAGGTAGTGTTAACAAGAATAATGAAATTCCGTCAAAGAACATTCCTAAAATTAAATACATCATTATTAGAAAAAGAAGTAATAGATATGGTGAAAGACTACTTCCAATACCAGCGATTAGATCAGGTATATTATGATAAGCAAGCATCATCGCCATAACATTTGAAGCTATGATAATAAGGTAAATCATACTCGAAGTACGAACAGTTTCTATACAAATTTCAGTAAAACTCTTTATCGATAATGATTTGAAAGATAATGCGATTACAAGGGCTGCTACAGCACCAATTGCAGCGGATTCGGTGGGTGTAGCAATTCCGCCATAAATACTCCCGAGAACAAAAAATGCTACCAATAAAAACGGCCAGATGTCTATTAAACCTTGTAAACGAACTTTTAAATTGTAATGCTCATTTGAGTTCTGAGGTACTAACTCCGGCTGCATTTTTACTTTTACTCCAATGTAAACCATAAAAAGAAGGGCCAAGAGTAAGCCTGGAAGAAGCCCTGCCATAAATAGCTTTCCGATAGACTGCTCTGTCATAACACCATATAATATAAACATAATACTTGGAGGAATTAAAATTCCTAAAGTCCCCCCAGCAGCAAGAGAACCGGTTACCAACTTCGGATCACAACCACGGTTTATTACCTGTTCTTTATAACTCATTGGAGCCAATGAAGCTGCAGAAGCCACACTTGATCCGGAACAAGCAGCAAATAATGTGCTAGCTAAAATATTTGTTTGAACAATCCCTCCGGGGATACCATGAATGAGTTTAGCTAAACCTGAATATAGTCGAGTAGCTAATCCAGAATAATTAATCACATTCCCCATAAAAATAAACAATGGTATTCCTGCAGTTGTAAAACTAGTTAACGTTTTCCATGAAATTAGGCCTATTAAACTTATTGTACGTTCACCTATTGCGTCAAAAAGACCTATTGAACCAACAAATCCTATGGCGAATGCGATCCATACACCGCCAAGAATAAATATTATTAGTGAGAGTGACATGATATAAATCATCTGTTTCCTCCAAATTTATATAGTGGTTTTCCTCTCAAGAAACATTTGCATTATCATTTGATTGTAATACTTGATCTGTTTGAAAACATTCAATAACTTTTACGATAATATCTAAACACAGTATGAAAGACCCAATTCCTATAAATACTGCCGGAATCCATAAAGGGGTATGAAGTGGTGTGATTGAAACAGTTTCGTTTGTTAAATACTTTGCAATAAGGCTTTTGGCGGCAACTAACATGACAACAGACCAAAGAAATGATAGGACTAATCCAATGAGAGTAAAACCCTTTTTATACCTTGAAGGCAGCCGATCAAACAATATTGTTGTTCGAATATGTCCATTCGTCCGAAAGGTGTAACCTAATCCCATACAAATAGCGAATATAACGATATATCCTGTCAATTCTTCAGTGAATGAAAATGGGGAATTAAATATATACCTAGCAACCACCGACAAAAATACGAAAATAATCATTAAGAAAATAAGAAACCCACTTAAATACGTTGCCGTACTAGAAATAACGTGTATGAATCGTAATATCTTTGACATGAAAAGTTGACACCTCTTTTATTTGATAAAGTAAATTACGGAAAGAAACAGAAGTGAAAAGTACTTTTTGGTCTCTTCACTTCAATTTCGTTCAATATTACTATTTGAAGAGTCTATTGCCTATCTACCGTTAATTATTCAGCTCTTCCTTAATGACATCCATCATTTGTTTACCTACATCTCCAGCTTCACTTTCCCATTTATCAATAATCGGTTCAGCGGCATCTTTCATAGCTTTTATATCAGCATCACTAGGTTGATAGAATGTTACACCCTTTTCTTGTAATTCTTTCTTAATTTTCGTAGCTTCTTCACGCATACGCTGCTGAATCTTAGCTTCTGCTTCGACAGCTACCTCTCGTACAATTTGCTGGTCTTCCTTCGATAATGCATAAAATGCGTCTTTATTCACCACTAAAAACCATGTTGCAATACCAGCACCAGCTGGATCAACTTCCAAGGCAAATTTAGCTTCTTCATAAAGCTTGTTACTGAGTGTAGCACTGTTTACCATCCAAGCTCCGTCCAGTACACCTTGTTGTAAGGCCGTATAAACTTCTGTATAATCAACAGGTGTGGGCACACCACCAATTGCATCCGTCAACTGAGTATCTGTATCCCCACTAGGACGGATTTTTAGGCCTTTGAAATCTTCAAGTGATTCAACTTTTGAAGTTGTTAAAATATTTCTCCCCTCAATCTGTGTGGCAGCTAGAGGAATCGCATTAAATTGTTCACCCATTCCTTTTTCCCAATAAGGCATTAATTTTTCTTTAACACTCCTCATTAATTCCAGTTCATTTGGAATTAGGAAAGGAAGTCCCATTATGTCTGCAATTTTTAAATCACCAGCAACATGTGGACCATACATCTGCCCAGTTTGCATTAATCCCTCCCCTACCGAACTTAATACATCGGCTTGAGGAATTCCTAAACCTCCACCCGAATAAAAATCAAACTTAATTCTTCCCTCGGTTCTTTTTTCTACTTCTTCAGCAAAATACGATTCAGCTTCAGTAATCAGATGACCTCGTGGAGTCAGAGATTGATGAACCCATTTTACAGGCTTTGTCACTGTTTTTTTGCCAGCATTTTCTTGGTTGTTGCCAGATTGGTTAGACGTATTTGAAACAGACTGGTCCCCTCCACCACAAGCGGCGAGTAAAAAAACAAGCATGATTGTCAACACTAATAGATATACTTTTTTCAGTTTCTCAAATTCCATATTTTACCTCCTGATGATTTTGTGTGAATAGGCCATCCAGTCATTTCAATCCTGACAAGTAGCTTGAACTAGAGTACGATCATCCGGCAAGAACACCACCATCGACAACCATCGACTGACCAGTAATATGGCTAGCTAGATCAGATGCAAGAAAAAGAACTGCCTGGGCGATTTCCTCCGGTTCTGCACAGCGCCCGTCAGGAATTGAAGCAGTTGAGTAACTCATTTTCTCCGCAGAACGGAGCATTGGGGTGTTAGTCGCCCCCGGACACACAGCGTTTACACGGATTCCTTGACGGGCGACCTCAAGAGCCACCGAACGCGTAAACCCCATAACAGCGTGTTTACTAGCAGCGTATACTGAAAGGCCAGGGACTCCTACGAAGCTGCCCCTTGATGCAATATTCACAACCGCACCAGCTTTCTGCTTTATCATAACTGGAAGAACGTACTTGAGCCCTAGGAAGACCCCCTTTAAATTAATAGCCATGACCCGCTCATACATTTCCTCGGAGTATTCATTGATTGGCTGGAATACGCCCTCGTAACCGGCATTGTTCACAAACACATCGATTCGGCGATAGGATGCCACAGTGTTCTCCACATACCTCTGAACATTGCCTGTATCGCTAACATCAGCTGTGAGGAGGATGGCATCTCCACCGGCTTCCTTGACCTTAACAACTGTTTCCGCACCAAGCTCCGGGTTGATATCCACACAGGCCACTCGTGCTCCAGCCTTTGCAAGTTCAAGACATATCGACCTACCTATTCCGCTCCCACCACCTGTAACCAGCGCGACCTTGTTGGTATAATCTACTTTCACGTTGTTAGTCAACTCCCTTAACTAAAATAGATTTGAAATCATAGTTTCAACGATTTCTGAAAAGTACAACAAAAATATTTTTGATTTTTTACTTCCATCGTCTAATGTACTTCCCCCACACACTTTCAGAAGTGAAATTACCCATTTTTCAAGTTTTGAAAATCCTTTTTTAAAGAGTGATGGGCCGGGGAGCATCGGTAAATATGCAATGCTTATTATACGTTTTTATATTCGTAACATCCTAAAATATAAATATGTTAAAAATCGCCTTTAAGGGTGAATTGCCCTTGTCTAATAACTAGGAATTTGGGGAACCCTTAAAAACACTAGATTTCATTTCCTTCCCCCTAATTATAGTTTTATTAATATCTTACTAATGATCCAAAATGTACGCCTACAGAAATTAATAGTAAAAACTTAATATTACTATTCTAGATATTTTGTCGATATGATTGGAAGTTCACCGGTTCAAATTTCCAAGCAATCATATAACGCATTCTTAATCTCTTATTTCAGTACTACTAATAAAGTCTTACTTATTAAAATCTCAAGGAATAAAACCTATCTGGTCTCGGCATGCTGCGTTAGGAACGTACGAGCTTGTAACCTGCCTTCTCCCTATCCCAGCTGTTACCGACACCTTGAGCCTCTAAGGCGAACCTGGCCACCTTTTCCGTTCCAGCAAGCCGCGGAAGTTCGGGTATAAATTCCACATACCGAGGGATCATGTAGTGCGCAATCTTACCTTCGCACCAAGCTACAATTTCTTCTTCCTTGAGAACCTCGCCTTCCCTGAGCTCAATCCAAGCCTTAACTTCACTCCCCACCATTTCATCTTTAATTCTCACCACAACACAGTCCAGGGCCTTGGGATGAGCGCGGATTACATTCTCCAAACCTGGGACGTCAACCCACTCACCCTTGATGTTGATGCCCTCGGCACTGCGGTGAGAATAATGCAACCTGCCTTCTCTGTCAATAAAGCCCATGTCATTCGTATGGAACCAAAAGTTTCGGAAGGCATCAAGTGTCTTTTCGCTCCTATTATAGTAGCCCTCGCTAATTACATGGGGCTTTAGTCCTCGAACGACTATCTCTCCTACTTTTCCAGGAGGAAGTGCCCTGCCCTCTTTATCCACCACAGCTATCTCTACATTCCTGTTCGGATAACCTCCTACCGAGTACAGACGTTTGTCATCATTAGGTAAGTATGATTCTGTAAACGGCAGGCGAAACTTCTCATAACAGACTATCCCAGCATCAATGGACCCGTAGCCTGAAATCCCCATGGGTATCCTAAACCGTTCCATGAACTCACGATCGGCTGGGAAGCACACCCGGATTAAATGATCAGTCTCCCCCGCTTGTACGGGTTGCTTTTTCATAAACTCTATAGGAGTGAAGTGAAGTACTAGAACTGTTGCTTTATGATACCTTACCTCCTCCCACAATTTAGATGCAGAAAAACGTGTTCCAATAACCATAGTTGCATTAGCGTAAAGACTGCCGGAAATCATAAACATTTGAGAATTACCGTGGAACATCGGGAGAGGATCGTACACTCTATCACTTGGCACAATCCCACTAAAATCCGCAAAGAATCTTCCCTGCTCTAGAAGAAAGGCGAAAGTCTGGATAATCCATTTAGGACGCCCCGTCGTTCCCGAAGAGTGAAGAAAAAGCATTGGGTCGGCATCACTCACCTGAACAGTAATATCCAAGGAAGCTTTAGCGTGTGAGAATAGCTGGTTGAAAGAAAATTCGTTAACCTGGTGTTGCTCTCGCCCCTTAGGAAATTCCGGATACCAAACGATTTTTTCCACTCCAGGTAATTGATCACGGATTTTTAAAAAGGCATCCTCTAACTCCGTACTCACTACCATGACCTTAGAATCCGCGGAGTTAATAAGGTACTCCAAGGATTCACCACGAAAAGTAGTAGCCATACAAGCACTAATCACCCCCACCTTCACTGCACCATAAAGAAAATATACAAATTCAGGACAATTTGGTAGAAGGAGCCCTATTTTTTCACCTTTTTTCAATCCTAACTCTTTTAAAATGTTGGCGATACGATTGGTATGCTGGCCCAGCTCAAAATAGGAAACTTTTTGGTCCTTAAAACATATTGCTGTTCTGTCACCATTAGCCGCACAGATTGTATTCAGCCATTGACTGGGATTATTATAAGACATGGGATAGACTCCTTTCGTTTAACTTATTGGGATTATTTCTTTCCACACTTGTCTGTTTAATTATTATTAAAAGTTATTTAAATACCTCAAGTTAGAAATAATGCAAATCCCCTAGTAACAAATTTTGTGTTGCATTTTATTTTTGAATTACAGTTGAGATCATGTTCCTTTGATTTGATACCATCCAACTAAATTAAAGCGCTTTCATAATTAGACTCGACTTATTTCATATCCTCTTATCTTTTCCAGTAGAGATAAACACTGTTACACCACAGTATTAATAGAGGTATCATTTGACAATTACACTCACTATGATTTACTACAATCCATAATATTGTAATGTTTTTGCTACGAAAACTTATAATGACTTTCATTCAACTAAAATTATTAATTCGGCCGGCCGGCTTAATTAGATTATAATGGAAAAACATAGCCTCTTCAATATATTTTTTAATAATTCTGAAATTTAAAACTAATTAATGATAGCCCTCTATTTTCTACAACATTCAATAAGGTCCATGGCAATTTTGCCTTGAATATTTACGCTTGTTTGGTTTGCCACCTAGAGAAGATATCAAGCGCCTGTGGGTGAATGATACCACAGGATAAACGTATGATTCCCTTACTTAATAGGAAAACAACGTATGCGAGTTACTCGTTTATTTTATTGACTACCAAATATTATTATCAAGAATTAAATGCGTTTATCTGTCTCATGTCATAGCACAGTAAAACGGGGTATTATTTTAGAGAGAATTCCTTTTGGAGCGGGTTGTACTTAAACAAACAGGTGTTTTAATTGAAGAAGAATTAAGTGTTTTATGACTAATTCATACTTTAGTTTAGTCCAGAAAAGGGTTCTTTAATTTAGGAGGGAGTGCGCCCCTTTCGTATTTAAGTGTTCATTGCAAAAAACAGCTAATACTATAATAAGATATTAGCTGTTTTTTCAACTTCAGAGTCAATAAAGTTATATTACCTTCAACCTAATAGGAATTCGTTGGTCCATATTAAGTTGCAAGGTTTCATAAGGATTCATGGTTATATGTTCGTTTAGAATATCCCAACACTGTAAAATTGAGATTCCTATGGTTGATTACAGATTGACCATGACCTGTAAAAATCTCGTCGAATTCCATGACTCCTCCACACATTTTCAATTTATTTACCCTATCACTTTTACTTAGTTCTCACCGATTGATGTCCCTATATGAAGCATACTTCCGCACCCTGGACAGATGTACTCATCTACAAATACAAATGGTGCTTCCTCACGATTTTTAACCCACATTCCAAATTTCCCAAGGGCTTTTGGTGCCTCTGTCTTCAGGACTTTTGCCCCTTCCTTCCAGTCTGAATTTTCATCTGCTAGAGGGTACTCACAACCTGAACAGCACACATAGCGGAGTCCTTTTATGTCTTCCTTAATGACTAATGATTCTCCCGATGACTTTATATGAGTTAATTCGTTAGAATTCACTAAACATTCTTTTTTTGGCTTCAGACCTTTGTGTAGCCGATTGCTTTTAATATTTATTCGGAGTACTTGTGTACCCTGCTCAACTATCCTTCCATTTTCATCAATTACAACCCCATATGCTTCCTTCGCCATCTTTTTAGTGATGTATCCATCTTGCCAATCCTGAAGAACAATTTCAGGGTCTCTCTTCAATGGATCACCTAGGCCCCCTCCTCCTCCTTCAAATTGAACAAAGACATCATCAGGATGAATAGGGAAACCAATATGCTTGGCTGGCAATAATTCCTTCTTACCAGCCAATTCGCTGTACATAGGAACCTTCCCTTCTTCCATGAACTGATGTACATTAGAATTTTTTATGACCCAGTATCCACTAGTTCCACCTGGATATCCCCCCATGATACCCCGTGGTGGCACCTGCCAACAAGCAGTATTTACTGTTTCATGACCGCCAGGCACTCCCCAAGGGATCCAAGCAAAATCAATTCCTTGACCTCCACGATATTTACCAGGTCCGCCAGAATTTACGTTCAACTGTCTCCATAAATAAAGAACCGGAAATGTTAACTCATTAATTTCTATATCAGGAAGTCCGTTGCTTAATTGTGTAAAACAGCCTGCCGCATCCATTCCATCTTGATTGGTTTGCGCTCCCCCACCTGCACCTCCACCGTTACTATCAGCAAGTATGAACATCTTTCCTTCACTGTCTGATCCATAAAAGATCCCCGCTGGCCATGCGTCATGAAAACATGCCATAGCATAACTCCTTGTCTTTTCTTCATCGCTTTCCATCATGGCTTGACTAATTAATTCGGTCAATAGTTTTGAGATACGCATTCCCGTTTCTGCATGCCCCATTGAAGTCGGAGCTGGCATTTCGGCACTTACCACGGTCCCTTCAGGGAGTATAAATTCTATTGCTCTTAAAATCCCCTCGTTAAATGGTATGTCTTGCGTTAATGCCAGCATAACAGGTGTAAGTGCACAACCGATTGCCGTTCCCTTAGATACATTGATAAATCCGTCAGTCTGTGCAACTGTTCCGTTAAAATCAAAAGTAAGGTGGCCTTCTCCAACGGTTAATTTGCAGTGAATTTGGAATAGATCGTTTACATGACCATTATGTTCTGCCCATTCTGTCCCTTCATATGTCTTCCTAGGTAACTGACTAATCCGTTTTCGAAATGCTTCTTCTGATAATAATTTGTTTAACTCCACATATTCATGAAACTCGTCCACTCCATACTTATTAATTAAATCAACGATTTGATTTTCACTAGCATTGCAAGCGGCGATAAAGGAACGAATTTCATTTATATTTCTTTCAGGAAGCCTCCAATTTACTTTTATGAGATGAACAATGTCTTTTACCAACTTCCCTTTTCTTACAATTTTAATTCCTGGAAATCTCAAAGCTTCAGAATATGCATCATGGGCTCCAACTGTAAATCCGCCGGGAGCCATGCCACCTACATCTAATACGTGTCCTTCTGCCCAGGACCACGCGATTAACTGGTTCTGATAAAATATCGGTTTCACAATTCCTACATCTGGCGGATGACAAGCAGCTGTCGTATGAGGGTCATTACATATAAAGGCATCACCAGGTAATATTTCCTCTTCCGAATAGTTTTGTAGAATATAGCGAATGGCTGCCTGTGCAGGGCCTGTATGCATCGTCATATATCCGGAGAAGGTGATAATTTCCCCGTTTTTATCCGCAATAAATGTAGAGAAGTCTACTGCTTCCGAAATGATTGGCTCACCCGACGTCCTAATCATTATAGTTCCCATATCCTTTGCAATACTGTATAGCTGCTGGCGGAAGATTTCTGCTTTCACTAAACGGTCTGTCGATACCATTATTTCAGTCATCCTAAAGTCCCCCTTCTCCCTTTACATTTCCAGAACATAATTTCGGTAATCATCCATATGAGCACTTGCACCATTGGGAATAAATATAGTAGTTTGTGACCTCTCTATTATGGCTGGACCTGATAAACAAGTGCCTGGGGTAATGACTTGATCATTGTATACTACAACCTTTTCTAATTTACGTTCCATCGGTAAATAAATACTTCTCTGTTTCTTAGGCAAATCTGAAACCATTTGTGGATTGTAATCAAACGATTTTGGCTTAAATTTAACTACAGACCCAATGCCTGTCACACGAACAGTAAGCAAAATAACTTCTGAATCAATCCATGCTGTACCTGGTCCGTATTCCGCTTCATACAACGGGGCAAAATTTTTGGAGATCTCATCCAGGTCTTTTTCATTCAGTAGTCTGGAAGGCAGTGGTACAGATATCTCAAACATTTGTCCTTCAAACTTAAAGTCACCAAATCTTTGAACCTGGATATCATTTCTTTCAAATCCACTTTGAATCAAGCTATCTGTTACCTTCTCTTCCATTTCCAATAAGTCATTATTCACTCCATCGACGTCTTGTCCCGCTCTCCAAAAGGAGGATTTGACCAAACTACGAACGTCATCTCCAGCTAATAGTCCTTGTGCAGAAAAAACAGCTGATGACGCAGGAATTACTGCTCTCTTAATTCCAATTTCCCTACAAACTTCTGCAGTAAACAAAGGCAGTGCACCTCCATAGGAGACAAAGGTAAAATCTTTTGGATCATGTCCCCGTTCCACACTTACACTTCGTATGGCACTACTTATCCTTGCAATAACAAGCTGATATATGGAAGCAGCAGTATCCAAAACACTCATTTTCAAGGGTGCTGCAAGTTGGTCACGGAAGATGTCCTCAGCTTTATCTTTCTCAAGATTCATCCTTCCACCTAGAAAATACGCCGGGTCAATAAAACCTAATATTACATTCGCATCGGTAACTGTAGGAAACTCCCCACCACGACCGTATGAAATAGGACCAGGATAGGAACTAGCACTTTGTGGCCCTACTTGAGGGATACCACGAGAGTCAATCCATGCGATTGAACCTCCACCAGGGTCGCTCGCTGTTACGTCAATCTTACTTAAGCCAGTCAAAAATTCACGCAAATAGACTCGTTGAGTTTGGGTGTATTTATTACCCTGAATAATAGAACAATCGAAGCTTGTCCCTCCCATATCTCCAGTTATCATACTTGTTATTCCTAAAGTTTTCCCAAGATAGTTCGCACCCAACACCCCTCCAATCGGGCCAGAATCCACCAGTTTGATTGGAGCTACTCTGACTTCTTCTGCACTAAGACTACCACCGAAAGATTGAATAAATACAATTGGAGTATTAAGTCCCCGTTCTTCTAAAGACTGATTGATAATATCAACATAACGCACTACCTTTGGACCAGTGAATGCGTTTAAAGTTGTAGTATTCATTCGCTCATACTCACGCATAACAGGGTGTACTTCGCAGGAAATAGATACATAAATGGAAGGATAATGTAATTCGATAATACGTTTTACTCTTTGTTCATGAATATCATTTAAGAAAGACCAAAGAAAAGTAACTGCAATCGTTTCTACATTTTGAACCTCAACCAATTGCTTAACAGCCTCAAGAACTTCCTCATCGGACATTTCCACAACCACACGACCATTCTTATCTAACCGTTCATTAATTTCAAGAATACAGTTACGTTCAACAAGATTAGGCATATTGCTTTGTTTGTGATGATCTCGATCCGATGTTCTTGGTGAACGTGCAATACGTAAAGTATCCTTGAATCCTCTAGTAACTAATAAGCCAACCTTGGCCCCTTTTAATTCAGCAATACTATTAGTCACAATGGTGGTGCCATGGACAAATCGAGTACACTGATGAAGGAGTTGAACTTGAGAGACACCCATTTGATTAGAAACATTTTCTATGCTATTAAGTAAACCTTCAATAAGATTATTGGGGGTTGTATCCGCCTTATCGGTCCATATTTCTCCCTTATGATTTATTACTACAATGTCTGTAAACGTTCCGCCCATGTCTATACCGATATGATATGAATCAGCCATGTGCATCCCTACCTTTCTCGATTGATTATGAATAATGTGTTTTCAAAGGTTTGACCTTACCGAGATTTAAGTATCATCCTTCAAAACAGTAATCTGGTTCTCCACTAGTAAAATTTCCGAATCTTCATTGACTCGGAATCAAAATGAAACCGTTTTCATTAATTTGTGGTTGGTTATTAATGAGCAATTCATTTTAGATTCAATCTCCCTCTATATGACCGGCTAACCAGATCCTCAGATACATGAGATGCACATGCTTGAATTTGGGCTCCTTTAGAAAGTCATTTTCATTACACTTTTCTTTTTAAAAATAGAGGCCACGAGTGAATAACGAGGCCGTCCATATGGCTCATCGCTTTCCGTGTCCTCAATTCATACAAAGTCACAATCTTGTTATATCTGCTATACACGGAAATTTCAGAACCAATTTAGTTTTAAGTTCCTCCGTGACTCAATATATGTGGGCCTTACTGAATCTTAGGTAGCCGTCCAGCCTCCGTCTACTGCTAAGTTAGTGCCCGTTACAAAGGTTGCAGAATCAGAACAAAGCCAGAGCACCGCTTCAGCAATCTCCTGTGGCTTCGCCAGCCGGCCAATCGGTTGTTTTGCAGCGTAGGCGGCCTCCCTTGAGGGATCAGCCTCAATCGACTTTTCCATTAAAGAAGTTCGCACTGCCCCCGGAGAGACACTATTTACCCGCAGCCCCTGTGCTGCGTATTTGGCCCCTGCCCACTTGGTCAGTCCAACTACACCATGTTTGCTCGCCACGTAAGCCGGATGTGTGACCACTAGCCCCCGATACCCTGCCACCGAAGCCATATTGACAATTGCTCCGCCTTCCTGTTTAAGCATTTGGGCGATTTCATGTTTCATGCAAAGGAAAACGCCATTGAGATTGACCTCCATCACTTGATCCCAGCTTTCC
Organism: Peribacillus aracenensis; assembly: GCF_025175645.1. Lineage (NCBI taxonomy): Bacteria > Bacillati > Bacillota > Bacilli > Caryophanales > Bacillaceae > Peribacillus > Peribacillus aracenensis. Next base: position 17,430 of record NZ_JANZMJ010000019.1, on the reverse strand, counting down.
TCATTATATGGGTCTGATGGAGAGCCGAGACCTGCGATGTTTAGAGCAAAATCAAGGCCGCCATATAGTTCTACCGCCCGCTGTACCGCCGCTTCCACCGAGACGGATTTCGTAACATCGATGAACGTAAATTCAGCAGTCCCACCGGTATCTCGAATCATTTTACAAGTTTCCTCTCCAGCCGTAGAATTGACATCTGTAACCAACACCTGGACACCTGCATCGGCGAAAGCTATGGCGGTCTCCCTGCCAATACCAGAGCCAGCCCCCGTAATCATTGCTACTTTACTATCAAATTTTTTAGTCAACCGATGTATCCTCCATCCCGAAAAACATTTCTTAAAATCTTCCATAGAGTTTAAATTAAAAGAAAAAATATTTTTACTTTACTATGTCTAATTATATTAAAGTCGATGAAAATACAAACTATTAGTTCTCAAGATCCATAACCACCGTTTTTACTTGAGTAAAGTCTTTAATAGCCTCTACTCCATTTTCTTTCCCCCACCCACTAGCTTTATAGCCTCCATATGGGGTTACCCAACGAACATACCTGAAAGTATTTAACCATACCGAACCAGCCCGTATCTCTTTGGCCATTCTAATTGCTCTGGTCATATCCTTAGTCCAAACTCCGGATGTTAATCCATAGGAAACATTATTTGCAATTTCAACAGCTTCCTCTTCACTGGAGAATGGAATAATGGAAACAACAGGTCCAAAAATTTCTTCTTTCGCAATACGCATGGATGGTTCTACATCTACAAAAACAGTTGGATTTATATAATATCCTTTTTGCAAATCTTTTGGTCGCCCGCCACCTACTGCCAGCGTTGCTCCTTCTTCTTGTCCAATTTTAATATATTCAAGGGTCTTATTAAGCTGCTGTTCATGTGCATGTGGACCGAGATTCACATTTGTAAAAGGATCACCCACCGTAATTAATTTCACTTTTTCTAGATATTTAGAGACAAATCTATCATAAATGTCTCTATGCACAAGAAGTCGTGATCCTAATGTACAACTTTGGCCTGTTAATAAGAAAGCATTGGATACAGCAGATTCTAAAGCAGCATTTAAATTAGCATCAGGAAAAATGATTTGAGGAGATTTCCCGCCAAGTTCCAAACTTACCTTCTTCATATTAGATGAAGAAGCATAATTCACTATTTTCCTTCCGGTATTTGTTGCTCCCGTAAAAGAAATTTTATCTACATCCATATGTGAGGCTAATCTTTTTCCTACATTATTTCCGCGTCCCGTTACTACATTTATAACTCCTGGGGGGAAACCTGCTTTTTCAGTTAGTTTTGCTATTTCTAATGCGGTTATTGGAGTAGATTCAGAAGGTTTTAGTACTACAGTATTTCCAGTTGCTAATGCCATTGATAGTTTCATAGTTGTCATAGTAAGAGGCGTATTCCAAGCTGTAATTGCACCAATAACCCCTAAAGGTTCTCTAATTGTAAAAATATGCTTATTGTCTTCAAAAGGAATTGTTTCCCCGTGAATTTTATCTGCAATCCCTGCGTAGTAATACCACCATTGATGATGATTCTTAGCTTCAGGCAAAGCGAGATGATAAGGCTTCCCCATCTCCAATGTTTCAATTTTAGCCAAACGTTCTGCATTTGCTTGGACTAAATGGGCCATCTTTCGTAAAATCTCAGCACGTTCATACGTACTCATCTTGCGCCAAGGGCCATGATCAAATGCTGTTCTCGCAGCTTTAACAGCTTCATCGACGTCGGCCTCTAAACCTTCTGTTACTTGTGCCCAAACTTCCTCAGTTGCGGGGTTTATTATATTCATAAAATTCCCTGAACTAGCCTCGACCCATTTGCCACCAATAAAAAGTTTATCGTACGTTTCCACAAAAGGCTTATCCGATATTTTCAACCTAGCACCTCTCCCTTAATAATTCTATATAGGATTTTTTACTATTTGAAATAAAGTTGTGGCGGTATTTTCTAATTCTAACTAATTATTACTGAACTATTACTTTAAACATATCCAAATTGTAATTTCCCTTAACCAAATAATGATAAAATCCTCCCCGTTTCATAAGCGTATTGGTTTATCTTCCAACTTAAAATTCGATTACGAGTATTCGAATTTTTTTATTAATTAAGAATTATCCCTCCCTCTAAAATTTAAATATGCAAAATCTATGCCAAAAAAAAGGTGTCCTTTATTGGACTACCAAGCCTATTTTCTTAATAAAAGATGCATAATTCCATTATTAATGTCCTTATACATTGTTGATAAGCAAATTCCTTCATCAAAAAAACCTTTCACTATTTGTAAAAGGCTTTGATTATTATTTAAATTAGAACACTACCTAGAAAAGGTGGACGACCGAGAACATTCTTTTATCTAGTAGATATCTATTTATATAAAGAGGTTGATAAAACTTTTTTGGTTTTCAAGCATTCATTTTCCATTATAAGAATTATGTTATAGCGTGATTATACATTTTTAAGTTTTTGTAGCTTTCGAACAATGGTAGATTGGTCTACATGTAAAATTTCAGCGGCTTTATAGGTATTCCCATACTTCTCTAATGCCTTTCCAATCAGTTTTTTCTCATACTCCATAATCGCTTCCTTAAGTGGACGAATTTCATCAACATCCACCATACCTTGTTCCTTCGATACTTCCTGAGGAACGAATATTGGATATTTAATTTCTTTTACATTGATGTCATTCCCTTCTGAAAGAACAAAACAACGCTCAATTACATTTCTTAATTCACGGACGTTTCCTGGCCAGTTATATTTTAATAACATTTCATAGGAATCTGAAGTGAATTTTTTTGACATCCGGTATAATTGATTGAATTCATGAAGGAAAATCGCAATGAGCGGGATTAAATCTTCCGCTCGCTCACGGAGTGGAGGTATCATGATCGGAATCACATTTAAACGGAAAAATAGATCTTGGCGAAATTCCCCTCTCTTAACTTTTTCATCCAATTGCATATTGGTGGCAGCAAGAATTCGAACGTTCACCCCTATTGTCTTGGTTCCCCCGATGCGTGTCACTTCCCTTTCTTGAATTACCCTTAAAAGCTTCACCTGTAATGGAAGAGGAAGATCACCAACTTCATCAAGAAAAAGTGTCCCTTTATCAGCTAATTCAAACATTCCTGGCTTTCCTTTTTGCCCAGCTCCAGTAAACGCTCCTTTTTCGTATCCAAATAACTCAGATTCGAGAAGTGCCTCGGGAATTGCACCACAGTTTATCGTAATTAAAGGACCTTCACTCCTTGAACTATTAAGATGAATGAGCCTTGCTATTTCTTCTTTTCCCGTTCCAGATTCTCCTAATATTAAAGTAGTAGAGTCAAATGAAGATACTTTTTTGATTAAATGTAAAACGTGTTTCATTTTCGGAGATTCAGCTATGAAATTGACCCGAGATTTTAATTCCGTCCGATATTGGGATAATTCTTCCTTATAACGCTCAGTCAGTAATTTATTTTCTTCTACCTCCTTTTTTAATTGAATTAAGTCAGTAATATTTCTTACATTTACAACAATATAATCTATATTTTTCTCACCGATTACTGGATTTAATGTAATAATTAAGTTAATCCCTGCCTCTTCCATAACAACTGGTAGAGTCATTGATTTTCTTTCATTCAAAACTTGCTTAATGATATTCGTCTTAAACGAAGGAAAATTCTTAAATAAATTTTTATGATACCGTTTGGAATAATCCAATTCGAATAGCTTTTCTATCGCTTGGTTATATCGAATAAATTCTCCATTACAATCGGTAATGATTATTCCATCATAGGAAGCAGTAATAATGGCTTCTAATTGCTTGTTTAGTTTACGAACAGAGTCCAGTTCCTCTGATATTTTCTCAAGATTCGAGATATCCTGAAAAACAGAGACAACTCCTTTAATATCTGTTCCTTCCATAATGGGCGTTCTCGTTGTAATGTATTTTCTTCTTCCTACCTCTAACTTTTTGGCAAAGTGGGATTCTCCTGTTCTAAGGACTTCCAGCAAACCAGTATGAACAACCACATCCGATAACAGATGGCCATTAGCATCTTCTTTTTTAATGCCAATAATCTTTTCCGCTGCTGGATTTAAGGATGTAAATAATCCATTTTTATCGATCGATCCAATTCCAATTGGTGCATATTCAAAAACAGCCTCCATTTCCTTTAACCGGGATTGGAGCATATCGATATAAGCAGTATGTAATTGTCTTTTGCTAATGATGCCTACAATCGATTTATATTTATTTTTAACTAAATAAAAAGCTCTTTTTTGTTGAATTAACGAATTAATGTCATCCATTTCCGAAACAAATAGATAATCTTGTTTCAATAATAATTGTGATACTTCATTTACACCTTGCTGAGCTGCTATCATTACAGTGTCCCTATCCAATATCCCAATAATTCGATCATGAATACTATATACAGGTAGACCATCTAAGCTAGATTGTTCGAATAATGGCAGGACTTCTGTTACATATTGATTTTCTATTATTCGTATAGATGTTTTGACAGCAATATCTCGACATATCATCCTTTTCAATCCGAACACCTCCATTAATCTAAAAAAGGAATTTTATTGAAATCTTTGATTTTGAACGGTGCAAACCATTTGAGAACGGTTTCATTAATAAGAATAATATCAATATTCCGACAATTTTACAATTAAGTTATTTATTTATAATTAGACGATTTGTTGACCGTTTCTTCAATGAGACTATCCAGTAAATCATATATCCAAATAAACAAAGTATATAGTTATTCAGGCAACATTTACCCTGTCGGCTTATCCTTTATTTTTATTAAATCAAAACTCTATTCAGTCAACATTCAATAAAAGCACATAAACCCCCACTCTCACCAAAAAATGAAAGTGGGGGATGGCCTTGGTCCGATGAACTCCTTTATGAATGCCTTTTTTCAATGTTTAGTTATTTCCTATAAACCAAATATTAGAAACCCGTTATCATTTATTACTTCGAGGTCTCTTCTTGCAATGACGTTACATTACCTTTTTTCCTACCATGTAAGAAATAATATAAAATAACAGCAACTAAAACAACGATGGCCATCATAATATATAAATTCGTAAAACCTAAGACCGGAATTAAAAATCCAATTATAAATGGTCCAAATCCTGCACCGAAATCTGCAAACATAAAGAACGTTGATGTAGCCAAACCCATTCGATCGCGAGGTGCTACCTTAACAGCAATGGCTTGGGCGCTTGGAATAAATGACCCATAGCCGACCCCGATAAAAACAGCGGATAATAAAAGCATCGATCCATGATGTACTTGACTTATCATCAAGAAACCGATAGCAAATATGATAAGTGAGGGATACACCACATAATTTTCCCCTTTATTATCAAATAACCGTCCTGTGAATGGTCTCGATACCAAAGTAGCTATAGCATAAACAATAAAGAAGAAACTGGCGACATCGACTAAATTAATTTGTTGTGCATAGGTGTTAAGGAACGATAGAATACTGGAGTAAGTAACACCAATTAAGATACTAACAATAGAAATCGGTATTGCTTTCGGTTCAAAGAAGTTTCTTAGCTTAAACCCTTTCATGCTATTAAGTTGTTCTTTATTAATTTCCACTTTTTGAACCTTTAGAATAAGAGCAAATAAGAAACTTATCACGATTAATCCGGTACATACAACAAAGTTCACTTTAAATCCTAAATAATGATTAATAAATATACCGACAAACGGACCAATTGCGGAGGCAAGAGTAGTACTTAATGCATAGTAACCAGTCCCTTCGCCTCTACGCTCATCTGGAATAACGTCCGCTACAATGGTCCCTGTAGCTGTTGAGGCGATTCCAAATCCAATACCGTGTAAAAAGCGTACCAGTAAGAGAATGGATATGTTTGTTACGGTAAAATATAGTAGTATCGTTATCATTGAAAAAATAATTCCTGCATAGAGCATCTTCTTTCTTCCAATAAGCTCTATATATTTACCTGAATAAAGACGTCCAAATAGCATTCCTATGATAAAAATACCTGCAGCCAACCCGCTCATACTTGCAGAGGCATGAAACGTATCGGCTGTAAATACGGTAATACAGGCAATTAATAAATAATGAATAAAATAAAGAAAAAAATTAGTTAGAGATACAACAAAAAAATCTTTTGTCCATAAATTCTGTTTATCCAATTTTAATGAACCTCTTTTCTATTTCTGTAATTAAGTATTGGATTTTTTCACCTTGGATTAAAACTTACAAGTTACTTCATCTAATATTTCCACTTTAATATGCAACACATAACTTACTTCTATTCCATTAACTTAATGAACACTGATTTAAGTTTTATGTTTCATTTTCATCACTCCAAATTAGATTACATTTAAATTATATGGTTAATAATTATTAATGTAAAATTATCATTTATGATGTTAACATAAGAATAATTAATACAAAGAGGGGGATATAATGAACTTCGAACAACTGGAGTATATAAAAGAAGTAATTGAAACGCAGTCAATGTCTATCGCTGCGGAAAATCTTCACGTATCACAATCCGCAATCAGTCAATCTATTTCAATGTTGGAAAAAGAATTTGGAGTCCAAATATTTAAACGGTCACGGCTTGGGACCATTCCAACAGAAGAAGGAAAGAAAATTATCAGAAAAATACTTGAAATCTTAAAAAAGGCTAATGAATTAAAAGAAGAAGTTCAATCTATAACATCTTCCTTTAATGGAGAATTAAAAATTGCTACAAGTCCTAGCATTTTTATGACATTTTTACCTAGAACACTGTCCAGATTTAGAAAGGATTTTCCTCAAATAAATGTGATGATTAAAGAAATAGAAAGTAAAGAAGTTATAAAAGAGGTGGGGAATAACAATGTTGATTTGGGATTAATTACGTCATTTACTCCCGATGGGGAAAAGTTGTCTGAACATATTACATTCCAATCATTTCATTATCAAGGAAAAATTAATATTATCGTACCAAAAAACTCTGAGCTAGCTCTGAGTAAAGAATTGCTGCTATCGGATGTTAAGGATTACCCTTTTGTCATATATGATAGAAGTTTTTATAATAATCTTATTGAGGAATTTGCAAACCATTATGGTCCACTAAATATTATTTTTAAAACCACCAACTCGGAAGTCGTTAAGAAAACAGTATCAGAGGGGTTGGGTATAGGTTTGATGACTAGTCTAATGTTAAAGGACGATCCCTATTTGGAAAGTGGAAGAATTACTGCTATACCCTTGGGTTATCCATATAACTATAACCTTTTAGTCGGTGGAATTTATTTGAAAAACCGAGGGCAATACCGATTAATAAAAAAATTTTTAGAATATGTTGAAATCTAACAATTTGGGTGTATCAAAAGTATAGTAAGCACTCACTTATTTCAATTGAATGTTCCGTAAAAAGGGACTCTAAAAAAAGCTATCGATTTGAAGTTTCTTCGAATCGATAGCTTAACATTTGATAACATTTCTATAAATACCTGCTACAATCGGAGAGAATGCACCGCCAAAGTATCCACCAAAACTCATAATTGCTGGACCCACTATTTTTAATTACCTCCAATTTTAAATGATATGGCGAGTGTTCTTAGAATCATTGGGAACGCTGCTGCGCATGCAGATGAAGATACATTTAGCCATGAATTGGTACCTTCTATGATTGAGTTTACAAAGATTATTTTGGATTATGTTCATAATCTTCCTAATCAAATTGAACAAATTCAAGGTCAGATTGGCAAGAAAACTGAAACCTCAATAATAAAGGATCCCACTGTTATTGCAACCGGTGAGTAACAAAAAGAGTACAGGATAAATATTTAATGATAAATTTTTAAGTGTACATACCATACCTATTAGAAATAACCTTTGCTCCCATTGAGCAAAGGCATCATGTTTAACGAGTTTCTTCTATTAACTTTAGAAAATAAAATAAAATTAAATCCAAGCATACAAAAGGGTAGGAGTTAAAAATTCGTTCTTTATTTACAAAAAAACGCTTCCTAGTGGAAGCGTAAAATAATTATCTAAGTTATAAAACTGCTTCTTCCTTTGGCTGTGCAGTTTTTTCACTTTCTACCTTATTACTCTCGATTTTGGTGAATTTCACCAAAATCGTTAAGACAATTGGTATGAGAATAGCTGTTGTAACTGCTGAGGCTGCAACCTGTACAGTAGCGAGAGGAGCAATACTTGCGAATGAGGCATTTGCTGCCGCAATTACTCCAGGAACCATAACTGCATTTCCAGCCGTCGTACCTTCAGCTGCGCCGACAATCGGGTTCCATCCAAGTGCTTTAAAGGCGAGATAAGCAGTCCCTCCCGTAAATACCACTGTTATAACACCTAGTAAAATACCACTGGCTCCGCCTCGAACAACGTCGGTTAAATTAATACCCATACCAAGAGCAAATGATAGGAATGGAATAATGATGTCACTACCTTTTATAAGCATATCCCGTAAGTCCATGTCTGTATTACCGATGACAATACCTACTACAAGTGGAAGCAATACCGTGATGAACGCAGTTGCTGAAAACATTCCTTCTACGAAGCCCATCGCTCCAAAGATGGCTAATGCAACCATAGTAAGTAGTGGTCCATCATTTAAGACTAGGACAGAATAAGCGGCCTTATCTTCTTTGTTCCCATACTGTGAAGCAACCGCCATATATACAATTCCGTTACTGTTCGACATTGCTGCCATAACTGCGAGAGGAGCCAAACCAAGCCATAGTCCGTTGGGCCCTGCTAACATAAATGCAAGCAAGGTGAAGATTGCCGCTACAGCCCACTTGATTACTAGCAATGTTGCACCCTTAGCTACGCTCACCCCGAAGCTCTTCACATTCAATTGTGCGCCGGCAGTTAATAAATAAAGGGCGGCTAAAACCGATACAGAATCTACAAAGAGTGCCTGAGTAAAGCCACCAATTCTTAATAAATCTGGAAAGAACGTATTGATTAATGCAGCGGTTAAGAGCGGAACGACCATCATACCGCCAGGAATTTTTTCGAGATTATTTTTGATCATACAAACATTTACCCCCTTATGATTGAAAATTCAGACATATTAGAGCGTATTTACTTTCATCCCAATGCTTAAATGCTTTCTGCTAATCTCCAAATAGCAAATTCCTGGTTCTGATGATTCTCGGCAGCTGTCTTGCTTCCATTTGCTACGTTTAGTACTAAGTCATAGATTTCCTTGCCGATATCCTGAATACTGGCATTCCCCTCAATAATCTTACCGGCGTTCACGTCTATGTGTTCCTCCATAATTTCGTACACTTTCGGATTCGTGCCAATCTTGATGACCGGTACAATTGGAGATCCTGTCGGAGAGCCTTTACCTGTCGAGAACAAGACAATCTGAGCACCACCGGCGGCCAGTCCGCAGACTGATTCGACATCGTATCCTGGTGTATCCATGAAGACAAATCCTTTTTCTGTTGGTGATTGAGAGTACGAGATAACTTCTTTAAGCGGAGTGCTTCCGCCTTTTTTGATACAGCCCAGTGACTTCTCTTCAAGTGTTGTTAAACCACCGGCCATGTTCCCTGGCGTCGGATTGGCAGAACGGATGTCTTCACCTGTCTCTTTAATTCGTTGTTCATAGTTCCGGACAATAGCTAAGAACTTTTCTCGTACCTCTTCATCGATTGCGTTCCCGGCTAGAATATGTTCTGCCCCAATAGCTTCGGTTGTTTCAGCCAAAACACTTGTCCCGCCATCTTTAACAATCATATCGGAGAAAGCTCCAATCGAAGGATTTGCGGTAATTCCAGACCAAGCATCGGACCCGCCGCATTCCAAACCAACAATTAATTCTGTAATATCAGCTTCTTCTGTAACCTCAGACTTGCTCTTATCTACAGCTTCTTGGAGCCATTGACGCCCTTCTGCTAAAACTTCAGGAACCGACTTTCCGTTATTGAAATACACAGCATGGATTGATCTATTTTTCTGTTGCAGTGCGGCTAATATATCTTGAGCAATGCGATCTTCTTCCATTCCTAGTACGAGTGTGGCACTGATATTCGGATGGCCAGCAGTCCCAATGAGCGTCCGGATTGTTTGCTCGTAATCCTCTGGAAATTGAAAAGCTCCACTGTGATGAATAACTGGCGTAACTTCAGGAACCATTTTTGCGATTTTTCTCGTCAGACCGCTTAATTCACCGACTGTATTTATGACAATGACGTGGTTTCTAACCCCGATGCTTCCATCAGCTCTTCGGTATCCGTAAAACTTTTTCATATTTGTTGCCCCCTTTCTTATAGTAAGAAATATCATTAAACCTTTACTTTAGTGGCTGATTAATAATATTTAGACGTTCATTCTCATTTAACCCACGTACATTGCGTACATGGACGTGGTCACCTTCGAGAATCTCTTCAGTAGAAATCCCCATACATTCACCATACTTAGTGATTTTTTCACCTTCCTGAATGGTATTGAGAGCCACCTTATGACCATACGGAATATCTTTTATCGTGATGACTTCCTCCTTTAAGCCTTGAATAATAATCTTTTCGCCGATGCTAATGTTTTTTAACGCAACTGCGATATTATCGTAATGGTTAAGTCGGAGAGCATTATATCGATTTTCCAAATTAATTCCTCCGTTTCTTAGAAAGTTGTCCCGATATGTGGAATCGCGAATTCACCCAATTCATATTCTTCTAGCTCCGTCAGTTTGCCTGAACTGACGGACAGTAGTTCGCTGAAGAGGCTAACCACTTGCTGCTCGATTTGACCTGCTGTAATCCCACAATCCAAAAACTCGTTAGAGCTTTTATGTTCACTGTTTGGTGCCACCGTAATACAAGGGAGAATATTCGAACTTGTCAGAATTCCCCTTTTCGAAATGACTATAGAGATGTTACATCCAACCGATGCAAAATTCGAAAGGGTTTCGACAATGCTTCCAGATACTTTGATTAAATGTAATCCGATTCCTTCCGGTTTTTCATTGTAATTCAATAGGCTCTGAATCTCGTTTTCACCCAATAATTGAGCCTCAAGCTTGGCTATTTTTCGGTCTTCTTCTGAAAAGCCTTTACGGTTATATTCCTTTGCCTCTTCCCAGCGTCGACGACTAAGAGCTTCGCCCAGATGAGTTAGGCGTTTTTTTAATTCAGAATTATTGGTGTTGACAGCCAATACGTCACCTGCAGGTTCCAATGAATTGGTGAGTCCGAAAACAACTGTGACACCGTTTTTTATTAATAAATTTAAGAAATCGCTTACAACTGGAATGACAGTTTTTAACGATTCCTCATCGATATCCTCTGTAACAATACCGACCTTCAAAAGAGATACAGGCAGTTCTTTTCGTTCTTCTTCGTCGGCTTCTTTTGACCAGGTGCTCGCAATCGAGACGCCTCGCTCTACTGTGTTTCGACCACCAGCCATCTGTTGAATACCAAATCCTTCAATTGGCTTTGTTTTGGGTATGACTTCCAGCAGACCTGTAACCTGATTCGTTTCGCAACCAAGGCCAATCAGAAGTGCTCCATAGAAGTTTGGGTTTTCAGCAACACCCGTGAGCATATTCTTCGTGACTTGAAAATCATCTCCCAATTGCGCGCATCCATTTGCATGTACGATTGGAACAGAACCCGAAACCTTGTTTGCAATCTCGTTCGTTACAACACTCGAACAAATAACTGAGCTGATAATTCCAATATGATTCCTAGTTCCTGCAGAACCATCTCGTCTTAGGTAACCTCGAAAAGTATGTACCATGATTTTCACCTTTCTTTCCTTTCGGTTTGGAGTGATAAAGAATGGCGTCCAAACAATTAGATTGTTTGGTGCCATCTTAAGAATGTTGCAATTTTATATACAACTTTCAAACCAGTAATACAAGATGATTAAATTTCAGTCGGAAGCGTAACCTTCGCAATGCCAAGCCCTTCGGCACCTAGTTCAGATGTTGTGGCCTCCGGATAGTAACGCTCGATCATCTGGATGCCGATTGATGTTCTTCGTACACGTTCTTTCACGAGGTTGACGTTCAGATCTTCCAAATGCTGACCAGATGGGTAGACGTCCGGATGATTGCGAAGACCAAATTTAATATAAACCGGTGCAAGCACGCGAATAATCTCTGGGATTTCATAGTAACGAAGGAATCCACCCAAGTTATCTGGTACTTCCACGTAGAGATCGATTGGAATATCGATGGATTGACGAATTGCAGCAAGCTTTGATAGTGTAAGAGCAGTCGGAACGTTATAAGTATCTGCACCTAAGTCTTGCATAAGCTTAACCGAGACCGGGTTTGCAGCACCCATTTGAACCGAGGCTTTTACCACAAAATCCTCCGGAAGTTGACCAACTTTCTTCATTTCTTTCGTCAGAAGAAGAAGCCCTTCATCTGCGACAAGTGCTCCACGAAGACCAAGCTCTGCCCCCCGTTTGAGATCTTCCATTGCATATACAAGTTGGTCGGCCCCTTCGTGACGGTTTCCTATAAACTTCCCACCTGATGTGAAGTTTTGTGCACTAATGTCCCAAGAGCCACGAGGACCAACGAATAGGCTTAGCTCAATCCCTCGTTCAGCAGTCAACTCACACATTTTTCGGATTTCGTCATCCGTTTGCAGCATGATGCCGCTACCTTGGGAAATTCTATGAACTTGGATGCCACGGCGGTCCATCTCGTCTAAGGTCTCCTTTAATGCTACAGGCCCTTCTGTGCTTGGAAGTTCAATCCGGTACTGTGCACCGTCTGGAAACCGTTTTGTAGAAGTAGGCAGGTCTTTTAAGTCAGTTGATGGATATCCTAAGCTTTCAAGAAAATTACGTGATTCATTCATCTAAATTCCTACTTTCTCATCATTTTTATTTCACTATTTATGAAATTAACCTTTAATCAAGATTGTCTTGAATTCTGTATAAAATTCCTGAGCGGCTTCACCCTGCTCACGCGAACCGACACCGGAGCCTTTCATACCACCGAACGGTGCCTGAAGTTCCACGCCAGCACTTTCTGCATTTATTCGAACTAGTCCGGCCTCAATTTCATCGGCGAACTTAAGGAAGGAACCAATGTTGGATGTGAAGATTGATGCGCTAAGACCGTATTTAGTATTATTCGCTGCTTGAATAGCCTCTTGAATGTCCGCAACTTCGATGAGTGCGATGACCGGTCCGAAAATTTCTTCTTGGACAATCCGCATGTCCAACTTTGCGTTTGCGAAGATCGTCGGTGTAATGTAGAATCCGTTATCATACTCTTTGCCTTGAAGAACTTCTCCGCCTGTAATTAGCTGTGCACCTTCTTCTTTTCCAATTTCGATATAGCTCTTAACTGTATTAAATTGACTTTCACTTGCACATGGACCCATCCAAATTCCTTCATTCAAGCTGTTACCAACCGTAATTTTTTCAGTTTCCTGAACGAGCTTTTCCTTGAACGCCTCATAGATAGCGGCTTCCACTATAACCTTGCTTGTCGCTGTGCACTTTTGACCGGTGGAGCGGAATGCTCCACTGATGACGGCTTCGACTGATTTATCGAGATCCGCATCTTTGGCAACGATTACCGGGTTTTTCCCACCCATTTCAACCTGCGACTTGATGCCTCGCTCGGCAGCGGATTTCGAAACTACCTTTCCGACTGCTTCAGAACCTGTGAATGTAATCGCATTTACTTGTGGATGTTCGATGATACCTTGTCCAACGATTGATCCGGAACCTGTGATAAAGTTCAGAACACCTTCCGGAAAACCGGCTTCACTAAAGCACTCGATAACTTTCGCCGCTGTGACTGCCGCTTCAGTTGCGGGCTTGAAGACAACTGTATTTCCGTAAACGAGAGCCGGTGCTAGCTTCCAAACCGGAATTGCGACCGGGAAGTTCCAAGGCGTAACGATGCCAACCACACCGATTGGTACTCGTTTCGTAAACATGAGTGCCTCATTATCAGAAGAAGGGATGACATCACCATTTTTCCTCACACCTTCGCCTGCGTAGTAGCGAAGGATAGCTACTCCGCGAGCCGTCTCCCCTTTTGCCTCTGGGAGCGTCTTACCCATTTCACGAGTCATTGTTTCTGCGATATCATCGATTCTCGATTCAAGAATATTTGCAACTTTGAAGAGAATTTGACCACGAGCATGCTGTCCGATTTTCCGCCAATTTTCTTTTGCGTTATGGGCTGCCTGAACCGCCTTGTCAAGGTCTTCTAGTGTCGAATTTTGAATATGGCCAACTACTTCGCTCTTATTCATCGGACTGATGCTCTCCAATACTTTTGTAGAATCAGACTCCTTCCACTCGTTATTGATGTAGTTTTTGAATGTTGCATCTTTAGTAATTGAAACCATCTTTACATCCTCCTTCGTTTTTTCATTTTTATTGGGCACCTTCTTGAGTTGTGTTTCCTGAGTAACCAGCTAATCTGGATAACCTGGATGCCAAGTTCAAAATCTCGTCTTTGGCCGCTTCAAATTTCACTTCCCAACTGTCTGTTGGCATGGAAAAACTGACACTGGCAATGATTTGATGTTCAAAGTTATAAATCGGTGCTGCAACACAGTGAAAACCAAGTGCCGACTCCTCGTTCTCTACAGAGTATCCTTTTGCTTTTGCCATTCTCACTTTATCGTACAATTCATTTAGGTTAGAGGTAGTATGGATCGTCTTTTTATCCCAATCAACATCAGAAAAGAGTTTTGCCAGTTCCTCTTTATTGAAATGAATCATCTGTGCTTTTCCAATCGCTGACGCATAAGCCGGAAATCTCATTCCAGGGTCTGTAACTAGACGAACATTTGTTTTAGCATTAACTTTGCCTAGATAAACCACATCTTTATTGTCTATGACACCCAGCTGGATTGGCTCATTGATTTTTGATACTGATTTAGAAGCTTCCCTATAAAAGCACTGAATTAAATTGAATTGACTTAGATACATAGAATTAAACGTTCCTAATGTCGGCCCCAGGTTATATGTATCGCTACTTGTTTTAACGACCCATCCTAATATTTCTAGCGTATTTAATAGAGAGAAAAGTGAACTCTTATTGATTTCTAATTTCTTTGACAAATCAATCAGGCGAAGTTCATCTGGATGCTGACTTATTTCCTTGAGTACGCTATTCGCTCTTTCGATAGCTGGAACCCAATATTTCTCACTCAATGATCCTTACCTCCTTCTATTTAGTTTTTTATAATAAACCAAGTTTATTGTTTGAAACCACAAATTTAGTTTACCAATTATTGAAAGCGATTTCAACATATTATTATTATTTTCTCTAAATTCAGTTAATTATTTTACTTTATATGATATTGAAGGATATGCTCCTCCATAGTTTGGGTTAATAGGCTATCCCTTTTCATATCAAATATAAAACCACAATTATTTATCCTGAATTAAAGGAGCATCGGAAATTGAAATGCCCCCCAATTGTCAGATGGTGTCTAACAATTGGGGGGGCAGTTCAACTACTTCGGTCTTTTTGTTGAACTAAACCAGCAAATAGGATGTCAATATCTTTCTCTAATATTTTCATTTCTCTTATGAAATACTATTTTTGTTCATGACAAATAACCCTCCAAAATCCTTTTGGAAGGATCTTTCTCCGTTTCACAAAATCGTTAATCAGGTTAAATCTAGGAATGCTTCTTTTCTCTTTAAGCCCGGTAGATTACCGGGTTCATGCCCTCAAGGCTGCCTAAGTAAATAAAGTGTCTAACTTTTTGGGTTCACTTCATTTTTGTTGAACTAACGCACCCGTTAGTTTAAGTACAATCCTTCACAATCTGCTTCTTTTATAAATCTAAAAACATTGCAAAATTAGTGAAATCCTATTTCTATTTATTGCTTAATTTAGTTTATTAGATAAGTTTTCCATAATATCAACACTCATTGAACCACTATAATTATTCTGAACAAGTCCTTTACTGTCAATAAAAAAGGTAGTAGGAATATTAAATACTGGATAAAGTTCATTTACCTTATTCTTTGAGTCAAGAAGAATTGGGAATGTAATATGATTTTTTTTGACAAAACCTTTGACGTCTGAATAAGTATCGATATTGACTGCCAAAATCACAACATCTTTACCCTGTTTTTTGTGAAATTTTTCGATTTCTGGCATTTCAACCTTGCAAGGTTTACACCAGGTTGCCCAAAAGTTCAGTATTACCTTTTTCCCTTTAAACTCAGAAAGTTTTACTGTTTCTCCAGATAGTGTCTTTAATTCAAAATCAGGGGCGATGGAACCCATTTTAAAACTCCTAAAATTGGCTGTTTCTTCACTAGTATTTTCGGGTTCTATCCTGTTTTCCATTGCTTTCACAATCGCTACTGTAAATAAAGTAATTAACAGAACTGCTGCAATCACTTTTTTCATCGTTAAGAACCCTCCTAATGGAATTAACGTTTAATTCAATTAAAACCCTGTAAAGCCTCTAAACATGTTATTTGTTAGAAACGAAGTAATAATAGTCATCCAATCAAAAAATAGAACAAAGCCCATAATAATTGTTAAATATCCACCAAATTGGACTATACTTTGATTGTATTTTTTGATCCACGCCGACCTGCCAATAAAGAATGACATAATAAAGAACGGAATAGAAAACCCAAGTATATAAGCAGTCATATATAATAAACCCTGACCAGTATATAAACCAAGGGACATAACAGCACCTAATATTGGTCCTATGCAAGGAGTCCAGCCAGCTGCATATCCTAGTCCGATTAAAACAGATCCTAAATAACCTGATGGACGATTTTTAAATGATATTTTCCTATCAACCATCAAGAATTTTAGTTTTAAAAAACCTACAATAATCAAACCGAAAAATATTATTAAGATTGCAGCTAATTGCCTAATTAAGTCACTATACTGATAAAAAAGGCTATAAAGATAGGTTGTCGATAACCCTAAAACCACAAAAATAATAGAAAAACCAACCAAAAAGAATAAGGTATGTAGCATTGCTTTTTGATTAAATTTCTTTTTTTCATCTTTTAAGTCAGTAACTGAAACACCAGTAATATACGATAAAAATGCAGGATATAAGGGCAGACAACACGGTGATATAAAGGATAAAACTCCTGCACCAAAAGCAATAAAAACATTCAAGGAACTCATTTTTTTCTCCTAATCCTTTTTATCCTTATTTTAACACTTATGGTTAAATAACGTTATTCATTTAATGATGTCGTGTTAAACTAACCTGCCCCTATAGTGCCATAAGAAAAAGAGCTGATCGTCGTCACAGCTCTTTAAAGAACACTTATACTAAACTGCCACAAATGGATTTGAGTCAATATTTTGGACACTAAAAAGTTAAATCTTAAGCTGTATTCCTAATTCGATCTTCAATGGCTTGTGGGGTTTGATAGCCCAAGCTGCTGTGAATTCTTTTTCGGTTATACCAACC
>NZ_JANZMJ010000018.1:0-107065 GCF_025175645.1 Peribacillus aracenensis | reverse complement strand
ATTATCAACTAGGCACGGAACTAATTCTAATTCAAATAAATTTTATTTTCAAGTATTTAAATAAATTAAATAAAAACTAAAAAGTGCCAAATCCGGGATTTAGAGGCAAAGTAATGAAACGGGTTTTCCTGTTCACTCCAAAAAAAGGTGGAATCAGGATTTTTATATTTACGGACGCTGCCCCTTGTTTAAAGCAAAAAAACTGCCATAAAGACAGCTACGATTTTCAGCTAATGCACCTGATATTTCAATAAGGCCTAAATTATAAGTTACTAAAGACAAGAACTATTTTTTAAATAATAATACGTATTTCCCTTATACTTGCGCATATTAAAAACAATAACATTGAAAGCGAGATGGATACGTATTGTCTAAACAAGGGATGCAAAACAAGGATCAAACGAGAAAGCAAATCGAGAAACAGGATAAAAGAAATGATGTTGAACTAGGTAATGAATTTCAAATTGGAAACACAAGTTCACAGAGCCCTAAAAAAAGTGGACGTCAAGTAAATAAAAAATAACCCCGATTTTTCGGGGTTATTTTTTCTATTTTGTAAAATCGCAATTTAATTTTTCTGAAATAAAGCAGACAGCACTAATATTAGCTAGTAGTGAAAGAAATGCAGCATTTCCATAAGTACATCCTTAATCATCAAATCACTGTTTAGCTAAATGATTACTTTGTATACATCACAACGGTGTAGGCGTATTAATTTGTTCGTCAAAATTTACTTCTAAAAGTTGTCCAGCGTGAACCAATCCAGATCCAAATCCGCACATAAGAACTCGGTCTCCATTTTTGACTTTTCCCTTACGGATTCCAAGATCAAGAGCTAAAGGAATGGTTGCAGCAGAGGTATTTCCAAAGTTGACTAAGCTATAAAGCGTTTTTTCCATTGGGTATCCTAATTTTTCGCAAATAGGCTCTATCAACCTTAAGTTAGCACTATGAGGTATAAACCAATCAACTTGATCTAAACTCGTTTCCGTTTTTTCTAATATCTGTCTTATACTCTCAGGAACATTCCTTACAACCCATCGAAAAACTTCTCTACCATTTTGTACAAGATATTGAGTATCTATTAACTCAATCCCATTGATCTTTTTTGATAGTCCAGACCGATATACATGTTGTGCTCCCCTCCCATCACTTCCTAGATGGAATCCAATGAAACTTTTTGATTGCTCATCTCTTTCAACTAATACCGCACCAGCACCATCACCAAATAAAACACATGTATTTCTATCTGTATAATCTGTAATTTTTGAGAGTGTGTCCGCTCCAATAACTAGTACCTTTTTGTGGAGCCCAGAAGAAATTAAACTGTGTGCTGTATGTACTGCATAAACAAATCCTGCGCACGCTGCACTTAAATCTATGGCACCTGTTTGGGATATATTTAATTGGTCCTGTATGATACTTGAGACAGATGGGAATGGGAAATTTGGTGTGCTTGTTGCCACAATAATCATATCAACATCTTCGACTTTTTTTTTATATCTGTGCATTAAATCTTTTACTGCAGATACACATAAATCACTGGTAAATTCATCAGGACGGGTTATTCTTCGTTCATGAATCCCGGTTCTTTGAATAATCCATTCATTATTCGTTTCGACCATTTGCTCAAGTTCAAAGTTTGTTAATTTTTTTTCCGGTACATATGTCCCGATAGCTGTTATTCTGGCCCCTATCATACGCTCACCCCATATATTTAATTAGAAGTTAGTATTAATACCTGGTACTAACTATAACAATTTATATTGTTAATTTTCAATTTTAATTCCTTTTTTTTCTAAAACAAAAAATACTTACTCCATATTGAAATAAACTGCCCCTTTAGTTCCATAAAAAGAGGCTTTTGCAACAACCCTTTTCCATCCAGGAACATAACAAAAAAAGCCAACATCATTTGTTGACTTAATATATATCGACATTATCATTTTATTAAAATTCATTACTGTTACTTATATATTTCGTTTTCCAATATAATCACTTTTTCCCCATTCGCCGCTTTCCCGATTTGTTTCGTATTTTCAACCAGCCGAAAAATATTATCACAGCATTGTTTGGCACCTATAAGTAAAAATGGTACACCTATAAAATCAAGTTTCAATGCTCTTGATAAGTATCCCCCTATAGACATAGCAATAGGTACAGTTGGTGAAGTATTGGAGAATACTATTACTTCGTTAAAATGAAATTTTTCTTCTAGCAGTAAAGTCAATTCTTTTAATGCTGGAACCACAAGTTTGTCTCTTCTATGTCCAATTGTATAAACGGAGTTGCCTTCTTCATCAATCCCGCGAAAAATTAGCTTTCCAGCATCTTCTTTCGTAAATTTATTAAAATATTTTACATTTATTATTTCTTCCGAAGTTAATTTTCTTTCCGATTGAGGTAATTGTTTTAAATGATATGCGGCAGCCAAAGACGTGGTATGTGTTCCCCCATAATCATTATAGATATACATCATGAAATCATCCCTAATAGTCATATTTAACACTATTATGGTCATATACTCCATTTCCAATTCGGTTGCGGTACCTCTAAATGAATATTCATATCCTGGGATCCTCATAAAAAGAAGAGTACACCTATTTGTCATTACAAGTGCACTCTTCTATCCCCTTTAATCCGGGGTATGTATAAGGCAGCGCCTCTGATTCCATGCGGTCATTTTTTCAGTAAAAAATGACGAAGCCTACCGATGGTAAAGAAAATTCATTAGCTTATTATCATCGATTGTTTCTTTTTTAATCGGGGCAGGCAATACTGTGTTTCTGACATCAGCTACCATTTTAAGGTCAAAGGAATCTATTGCTTCCCCTTGTTGGTTCATGATTGAGAGAATTCCATCATTACTCGTTTTTAGACTTGGTTGATCATTCATTAAATGAGTATAGTATAAGTCTTCGTTCAGCTTGTAGGAATTAGAGTAGTCCGCTGAATAAAGTATGCTATTTTTATCAATTTTGCCTGATTTAAAGTTTTCAAAGCCATAGTTGAATAAAAGCTTAGTATCAGAGTAAGCAACCTTGTCTGAAGGGGCTTTCAGAGTGACGGCAATCAATTCTTGTTCTCCCCTAGTGGCAGTAGAAATCAGAGTGTAACCGGATTTACTGACGAAACCGGTTTTCCCGCCGGTTATTCCTTTATAGGGGAGTTCGCCTTTTAACATTTTATGATGGGTAACTAGAGTGGTGTCCCATGTTTCCACTTCCCATGGTAATTCCTTCTTCCCAAAATACTCACGGAACGTTTCATTTTTCATTGCATATTGGGTAATTTTCGCAAGGTCACTGGCTGTCGTTACATGGTCTTTGTCAAATAATCCATGCGGGTTCGTTAAATGAGTATCGGTGACGTTTACTTCTTTTCTTAAAAACTCATTCAAATCTTCCATGAACAGTTTTTCACTACCAGACATATGCTCGGCAATTGCGATGGCTGCATCATTTCCGGAGTTGATCAGCATTCCTGCAATTAATTTGGAAAGCTCGATTTCCTCCCCAGGTTCCACAAATACCGAAGAACCGTCTGCCTCCGCTGCTTTTTTGCTTATCGTCACCAGTTCGTCCTGATCCCCGTGTTCTATAGCATATATAGCCGTGGCAACTTTCGTTAGACTGGCTGGATACATCCTTTTATTCATATTTTTTTCGTATAATACATTCCCACTATTCGCATCAATAATGATCCCTGCTTCACTATTGAGAGGTAAGTCAGATTCTGCACTTACAGTCGTAGAGGCGAAGGGGATTAAAGCCAAGATGAAGATGAAGAAAAACTTTTTCATATGCCTCTCCTTTAATGATAGTCAAATTCTATATAGTCATAATAAAATAAATCCGAAAGGTAAAAGATGTTTTATTGAAAGTGAAATACAAAAGTAATTCCCCTTTAATAATTTTGGAAACATTTCGGTTAACGGCCTTCATTTTCTTTCCTAAAATAACTTTATAAGGATCATTGCCCTTTTATTGGAGAACCCATTTAATCCCCTTTAAATAGATATTTTTGTAAATCACTAAATCTTTTCATGAAAAAAACCCTTCAAACTGAAGGGCTCAGACTGAAGACAAGCTCGATGAATAACTCAATTTTTATTTAGGTTTATAAAACCTGGAACGTCGCTTTCCGCGGGCGGTCCGGGAGCCTCCACGGCGCTTTTGCGCCTGCGGGGTCTCCCCTTGACGCGCTTTTCCCGCAGGAGTCTCGCACCTTCCGTTCCAATCAACTTTGTTTTAAAATTTTGATAAAACCCCTTTTGCCTACTAACTCAACCATTCAAACTGAAGGGCTGGTTACTTTATAGGTGTTGAAAATCTGTTATGTTTTCATTTTCATTCCTATTAACATACATTCCACTTTTACAATCGGCTTTCTTGATAATATAAATATAATCGTTACAGATATGGCTAATAAAACATAATATTGGCCACTTTCTTTGATCCATTCATAAATAAATGAGTTATAAACATATTCCAGAATAAACATATGAAAAAGATAAATAACTAATGTAATCGATCCTATTTCAGTAAAAAATGTCTGCTTTCTAGGAACAATACAAAGGAAACTATAAGTGGCCGCTCCCATGATTAAATAAACGATCAGCTTATATACAAAACCGAGGGCAATGGGACCTTCCATTAATTCCTTATAACCTAAACGGCCATAAAACCATTCCCTCCAGGTACTTTCACCAAAGAAATAAATGCCGGCAAAGATTAACCCTAGTACACCCCAGCCGATTAGGGCATTCCTTTGCTTTTTAACCCATTCAAAATGATTTTTTTCTAAAAAATGTCCAATTAAAAAGAAAGGAAAGAAAAAGAACGTTCTCGACAAACTTAACCATTCACTTACTTCACCAATGTAACCAATTATTAGAGATACGATTATCGAAGAAACGATCCCATATTTCCTGGAGGTAAATATGGACAATAATATATTCCAACAGAATAAGCTTATTAAGAACCATAAGGCCCACCTGGGGGTCAATATTGAGAATTCAATTGGTTCATCAAATAGCTTCTGATAATAGAAGGTATAAATTACCTGGAATATTGCATAGGGAATCAATATTTTCTTTATTAGCATCCAAAAGTCCTTTTTACTTTTTATCTTTCTTGAAAAATAGCCGGATACTAAAATAAAAGCTGGCATATGGAATGAAAAAACAAACAAATAAATAGTTAAAATCCATTCGTTTTCTTCTACCATTCGAGCTAATGTGTGTCCTAAAACCACTAGTACGATTAAAATAGCTTTCGCATTATCAAAATAAGGATCACGTTTCATTACATCTTACCTCCTCTAAGGAAACTGCTCGTTATATCTCCTAATCCTTAATTATGCTTTGAATGAAAAAACCGGCTTTCCTCTAAAAAAGGATTGCCGGCTTTTTTACTAAAGGAAATTCAATGGAGTATCTACCATATCATAGCTTGTTTACAGGATAGTTAATGGAAAATAACAGTTTGATAACAGAGACTTAAAAAAGGGGGCCAACCGCCAATTGCAGCCTTCTTATGGCACACCCGTTTAGTGACTGGCCGGAACGTATAATCCCTTCCAAAATTTCAAATCTCCAAGCAGTTCCATACGTTTTCGCCTTACCAAAACGGGTAGTGTATTATAGAAGCATGAGTATGATAACGTCTCTCTATAGGAGGAATATTCATGAATCCGGTCATTTTATTTGATGGTGAATGCAACTTTTGCGATTCGAGTGTCCAGTTCATCATAAAGCGGGATCCGCAGGGGCTTTTTCATTACGCTTCGCTTCAAAGTGAGGCGGGACAAGAGTTGCTGAAGAAGTATGATGTTCCTGCAGATATAGATAGCATGGTGCTGATCGAAAGAGATAAGGCCTACTATAAATCGTCTGCAGCCTTGAGGATTTGCCGCCGCTTGCAAGGGACGTGGAAATTGCTTTACGGTTTCATCATCTTTCCAAGCTTCATCCGGAACTTCGTGTATGATTATATTGCCAGGAACCGTTACAAATGGTTCGGAAAGAAAGAAGAAAGCTGTATGCTGCCGTCGCCAAGTGTTCGAAAGCGTTTTTTATAAAAAAGACCTCATCAACGAGTAAAAAGGACTTTAAGTAATTCGAGGTCCTTTTTGTTTTTTGTATTAGAAATGCTATCCGCCATCATTGCTTTTCGTCCTTTTCATTGTGTAAATGTGGAATATCTCCATAAATGGTTGGCCGTAGGATGCGCCATCATTTCAAGCCCTTTGTTTTCCGCTAGGTGCAGGGGGTCCCAGTTCTGTTCATCTGCCTCCTTTAGGTAGACTTCGTGATGCGGTGCCTGATCATGATAGCCGGCTATATTGATTTCGCCATTTCGGTAAAAGGTCCCGATCACTTTATAATCCACGGCAGGAGAAATGATGATTGGGTTGCCTACGGAGTGTGTCAGCTGAATCGTCGTTTTCTCATGATTGGATAATACGCGCTTCACTACAATGTCTTCATCCGAGGCCACTCCTTCTTCAAGGAAATCCCCATCATGATTGTAGGCCTCACTTTTCCCGACTGCTTTGGTACATTCAATCTCGGCTTCACTTTCCTTTTGGTGAATGTACACATCGACCCTAGTCCGGAAACGGGATGATTCAGGATCAAACCCGCGGTTGTCTCCTTTAAAATAGGGAACCTTTGAGGTAAGATTGGGGTTCTTCAACCACCCTTCCGGTAAAAAGGTGGAATAGCGCAGCTGCCAATTTCTTTTCTTTTTACCATCCACGTCGTTTTCAACTGGGTGCAAAAGCTGTTTTACAGGTCCTATCCTTTTTGTATTCGTTATTTCCTCGATCGCTGCCTGTGCTTGGGATGAACCTTTTTTTACGGCTCCGACAATACTCGCTACAAGGGATTTCACGGCATAGGACTCCTGCTCTGAACGCGGAAGGGGCCGCTTTGCTTTAATGGTATATGTGTATTCCTGCTCATCACTAATACTCCGGTCACTGAAGGAACATCCACCCACTTTCCCAATATCCACGCCGTTTCGGTAAACCCGATACTCTTTTATTCCCTTGATGGGCTCCCATTCCAGGCTGGCTTGGCCTTTCGCGACAATCGTGGTGAATACCAAATCCAAAAGGATATTATCCTCTTTTCGCGGTCGTTGATGTCTGTATTTTCATCCTGTTCACTGCCTGTTTTTTTTCATTCAAGCTATCTATCGTGTACGTATAGATGGTTCCTGGAGTCAGTCCCTGATCTGCCATCCTTGGCTCCGGGCCGCTGTAAATCAGCTCTTGCCCCCTGAATACCCGATAGAAACCACCTTCATCTGGCCATATAAGCTTTATGGAATCTTCATTCCGTTCGATCTTACACATCAATGAAGCCGTTTTGAATACCGCTTGATGCTTCCTCTTATTGGAAATGAGATAAGCGATGCCCGCAAGACCAACAGCAAGCAATGAATGCCATGCAGTGAATGTAACTCCGCCTACTTTTAAACGGGGAAATGAATCATGGACAATCAACTTCTTCATCACCTCTTTCTATTCCAGGTGTTATTTCTTTACCCACTTTAATTTCCAAGCACACTTTGTAATGTGCTGTGAAGGGAATTTCCATGTGATGGCATAAAAAAACCGAGGGAATGGTTACTCCCTCGGTTTTTCATGAGTTTCCTCGAATTATATTTTAACGGCGGCTTTTTTCCCCGCCTTTGCGTCCTGCTTCTTCACGGCTCATTTTTCCATTACCGGAACCATCTCGTTGATTGGCCCGTGCCTCTCCGCCTTTTTCGCCGATTTCCTGATAGAATTCCTTATCATGATTTTCGGATGTCGCTTCTCCGCCTTTTTGCCCAATCTCTTGATAGAATTCCTTATCATGATTTTCGGATGTTGCTTCTCCGCCTTTTTGGCCAATCTCTTGATAGAATTCCTTATCATGATTTTCGGATGTCGCTTCTCCGCCTTTTTGGCCAATCTCTTGATAGAATTCCTTATCATGATTTCCTGCTGTCGCTTCTCCGCCTTTTTGGCCAATCTCTTGATAGAATTCCTTATCATGATTTTTCGCTGTAGTTTCTCCACCCTTACGGCCTGCTTCTTCACGACTCATTTTATCATTGTTGTTAGTCATTAAAAATTCCTCCTTATTATTCGGATTTTCATTGAACTAGCTACAGATGTCATGTACCCGCTTAAACAGAATAAAACTAGAATCAGCTAAATGCTTCGGGTCGCTTCCTTTATTTAGCGGCGACTTCTTTCTCCGCCAATGCGTCCTGTTTCTTCCTTGCTCATTTTTCAATCATCGGACCCATCACGTTGATCGGCTCGAGCCTCTCCGCCCTTTTTGCCAATTTCCTGATAGAATTCCTTATCATGATTTTCGGAAGTGGCCTCTCCGCCTTTTTGACCAATCTCTTGGAAAAATTCCTTATCATGTTTTTTTGCTGTTGCTTCCCCGCCTTTGCGGCCAGCTTCTTCCCTGCTCATTTTTTCATTGTTGTTAGTCATTAAAACTCCTCCTTATTGTTTGGGATTTTTGATGAACTAGCTACAGTTTTATGTATACCCGATAGTTTTGATATGAAACTAGAATCTATTAAAACTTTACCATTTAAAAGGAAAAGCATCATGATTGATATCACCCATGATGCTCCCCTCTTATCCTTAACCTGACTTGGGAATCCCTTCTCGCAGGCGATCTGGCAGCTCTACAAGGGTTTCATTCAAAGTATCCAATTTCGTTTCAATCCTATGAAGCAAATAAAGGGTAACAAGGATCGGGAACCCAATATCACTGACAAATGGCAGGATTTGATCCACTTTTTATTCACCTCAATTCATGTTTGTCCAACAAGATGACTCTCCCGTCCGTCAGATAAGTTCCACTTCCTCGACATTCCGCTCGACAAGGCGCGCCGCCTTCAAATCGACGAAATCCCCGGAAGATGTAACGAACACGTTCCCCGCAATGATTTTTTCCATTGCCAGTTTAACCGTATTTACCTCGACCGGCTCCTTCGGATTATCAACGGAAATCGTCGCTGACTTTCCTTCCTCCGTAACGAAAATCAATTCCAGTACTTTAGCCATTTCCAATCACCTCCCCCTCGTACGACATCAAAACCGTTTAGCCTATCAATGAATACGTATCCACCCGGGTCACTTCACCCATTGGATAATTCTGCACACTTGCGATTGAAACAGCTGCCGAAAACAACTGATCCGCCGTCGCCTCGACCTTGATGTTCGAAAATGCCCTCCGCTTGAAAACGAGAGCCCCTTTTTCATTTAACCCCGTCTCAAAATCGATCCGCAACGTACTTGAAACTGGAATCTGACTTGCCATAACACTCACCCCCTTTCACACTCTATATAAACGTTTATGGGATGAAAGTAGCATGGGTCCTGAAATTTTTCAGGGAAACGAATAAAAAGCTCCCCATCATTCGGGCAGCTCTTCAAAATCCATATTTTAACTACTTTTCAGGAAATCCATTAAAACATTATCCATTGTCTTCTTCTCTTACTAAAAAA
This sequence comes from Peribacillus aracenensis, assembly GCF_025175645.1. Lineage (NCBI taxonomy): Bacteria > Bacillati > Bacillota > Bacilli > Caryophanales > Bacillaceae > Peribacillus > Peribacillus aracenensis. The sequence goes on along the minus strand of NZ_JANZMJ010000018.1, from coordinate 97,537 downwards.
TCTTTCTCGTTTATTGGCGGTTTTTCTACAAAATTAATTCTTCTCATCATTTGTTGTATTACTCTCGGAAAAAAGTAAGCCCCAAAGAAAGCACAGATAAAAGCCTGTGACCAAGTTTTTAACCATGTAGATAAGAATATATGATCATAGCCACTATTTATTGAGACTAATATAAATGAAATAAAAAAGGACATACTAAAAGCCATAAAAAATGCAAAAATAATATTTCGGTATTTAACGTTAATACTCATTATTTTTCTACTTCAACTCCTGACCAAATAATTCTTCACAACTATATTTTATTTCTTCCATTTACATTAGTAAAACCAATTTTTATAATAGTTCTATTAGAATTACTAATGCAAAGGGGGTTAGTGGGGTTGAATTCGTATTATGCTTTTATCAAAACCATAAAAACAGGCAGTTTCACAAAAGCTGCCGAAGAACTTGGCTATACTCAGTCCGCCATTAGCCAAATGGTGCATTCATTAGAGGAAGAACTTTCCACCACTCTTATTCTACGTTCTCGAAAGGGCATTACACTGACACCAGATGGCGAGGAATTTTTGCCATTTATCAGGAAGATTTGTAATTCACATAGGGAACTGACTGAAAAGCACAAAGAAATGGAGGGACTGCAAAGCGGCCTTATTCGAATTGGCACCTTTTCCAGTGTTACATGTCATTGGATACCAGGAATGATCAAAGATTTTAAGGAACTTTACCCAACTGTCCATTTCGAATTACATCAGGGAAATTATACGGAAATCTCAAATTGGATTAAAGAAGGAAGCGTAGACTTTGGCTTTGTGAATTCAAATGTTTCGGACCTAACTACGATACCCCTGCAAAAAGATGAAATGCTGGCTGTAATGCCAATGAATCATCCTTTAGCATCTTCCACAAAAGTATCATTGAAAGAATTGCTAAAAGATCCTTATATCCTGTTGGATGAGGGAGTTATAAATGAACCATTAATAGGATTTAAACAGTACAATTTTGAACCTGATACACAATACCGGGTATTTGATCCCTATGCGATTATGTCGATGATTGAACAAGAGCTTGGCATTTCGATTTTACCGAAACTTCTCTTAAATAAATGTCCCTATAATATTGTAACGAAAACGATCTCTCCCTCCATTATTCGGACAATTACTTTGGCATACAAGGATAAAAGGATATTGCCAATAGCAAGCAGGTATTTTATTGACTTCATTATTGAAAGGTATAGGGAAAATTAAAAATGCCAATTCGTTGTTGCAGCAATTCCTGAGCCTAAAGCCCGTCCCGTTGTTTGCTTCATAAATCCAAATACCGTTTTTGCTATTCAGCTTATTTTCCCTTTGAATTATTTTTTTATAACTGATTTTTTGTGCGAAGATAAATGGCATTTGGCTTTAAATGGCACGTCATGTTCGTGTTTTCTGGGAAATAATAATCACGAAAGGATGTGGATGTGGAATGTCATTAGAATGGTTTGACAGAGTTAGCGGGGAATTGCAGGATCATCTTCAATCAATTTGTGAGAAATACGATCGTAATGGCAGTATGATTGTGGAGCGCGGGTCGAAGCATCCACGGATCGAGTTTTATACAGAGCTGGATGACAATGAAAGGAATTATTTTTCCACGCTGTTTTTTGATCCGTATAATGAAGAATTTTATATGGAATCGTTCGAGCCGGATTTAGGGCAAATCAGCAAGGTCATCCTTTCAGACATTGAAGATATCGTCGATGCTGTCCACGAGAGCTTCCATAACTATTTGGAAGAGGATGATGTTGATTATGCTTACGAATATGATATGGATGATGAAAATGATGATTTGTATGATCCGGACGGCGAGGGTTCCGATATATACGAAATCGATGTAGAATGGGAAACGCCTGAAGTGACCGCCTATATCCAGGATAATGAAGTCGAGGTCACCTACCAATTCGGTATCGTTCAGGAAACAGGTGATGGTGTGCTGAAACGGATCAACCGGATTCGGACAGCGGATGATGACCTGATAAAGGATGAAACGAATTTCATTTTCAGTAAGGAAGAAGCAAGCACGATCATCGCCATGATCGCCAGTCATATGGATTCACTTAGTGAAATGGAATAAAAAAACCAACAAAACCTTGTCCATGAACATCATGGACAAGGTTTTATCATATAAGAATCAGTTCATATACCTCTGATAATTGCGTGACCCGTTCCGTATCACTCGCTTCCTTCGCATGCTTGATTTCCTTAGGAAGAATATGGTTAAGGAGGCTGGCTTCCCTTCCGGATAGCTTATTGACGAGTTCTTCTTCAGAATGAAAATGCCCGCTTTTGATTTTATTATAAATGTCCTGTGCTTCAGGATATTGGTCCGTATAGTTAGATAATATCTCACGTAAGTAACCAATCGTACGATCCATCAAACCATCCCTCTCAAATTTTTTCTTACATGCTATACCTTCCCCCATTCTTTGATGATAAATTCCTAAAAAAAAGATATCCAAATCAATGGATATCCCTAATCAGTCTTCCTCCCAAAACAAATCATCCAATGTACGCGATAATGCTTTACAAATACCGACACACAAACTTAAGGAGGGATTATACTTTCCTGATTCAATCAATCCTATCGTTTGCCTGGAAACGCCGACAATTTTGGCCAGTTCATCTTGTGACAAGTCCTTTTCTACTCTCGCAAGCTTCAGTTTTATATTTTTCAAGGGAAGGCACCTACAATTTCTTATTATCTTCGCTATTTTTCATTCCGATCTTCTTCGCCAGCAAGTATATACCGCCAAAAAACAGAAGTAAAATCGGCAAATAGATCATAACGGATACAAACGATACCAATACAAAATACCATACGCCCTGTGAACTGCCCTCCGCATAGGATACAGCACTATTCACCCCCATGAATATAGCGATGATGAGTGCAAAAATAACCGACCCAAGAATCGTCTTCCTGCTCATCGGCGTTTTGCTTGTGCGGTCATGCATCTCCACTTCATCCCAGAATACACCTAAGAAAATGGAACGAGCTAAGTAATACAGCCCTCCTGCAACAAGGATCACGACTTCCAAATATAACTCCCCGCTGCCTGCACCATATTTATATAGTTTGAAAAGTGCACTCACCAGGCAAATGGCCAAGATGACGTGGTACATTTCTTTATAAATTTTATTTCTTACATGCTCAACCCGCTCATCCGTGACTTTTTTCGTTCGTTTAAATAAATCCATCATCGATCGACCTCCATTTAATTCCACCGCTTACCCTTATTATATGATTTATTTTACTTTTTGCAACATATATATTACATTTTATAATTTATAAATTGCAATATGCATAAAAAAAGGTACCCACACATCAAGTGTGGATACCTTTTTATGGTTTTACTCGTAAGTTTTGGGGATTTACTCGTGAATTCCAAGCATTTACTCGTGAGTTTTGGGGTTTTACTCGTGAATTTCAACGTTTTACTCGTGAATTTATCATTTTTTAAAATGGAGTTAAAATTTTGATCATTTAAATCATTCTTCATTAAGATGATAGCAAAGTTGAACAACGCCAGAGGAAAATCTTTTTGTATCAACCAGTTTTAGATTCAATCTCTCCTTCATGTCAATAAACAAAGGTTCTCCTTCCCCTAAAACAACAGGGTGAACAGATAACCTAAATTCATCAACCAGCCCAAATCTTATAAAAGATGTAATAAGACTTGCCCCGCCATAAAGCCAAATGTCTTTACCGGGCTTTTTCTTTAATTTATTTACTTCTTCAACAATATGATCATTTATGATCGTCACTTTATCATCAGTGCTTTTTTTTGTTTGGGAAAACATGAATTTTTCTTTGCCATGAACTAAATTCCACATTTCTTTTTCAGTATCAGATACCTCATTTCCTGGAGTATATTGTCCCCATAATTCATAGCTTTTTCTTCCATAAAAAATAGTATCAATTTGATTTAAGAAATCCGTGAACCCCATTTCAGGGTCCATAATGCACCAGTCAATTTCTCCTTCCGGCCCTTCAATAAAGCCATCTAAAGTAACTGCCAAATCTAAAATTATTCTTCTTGGTCTTTCGTTAATGGCCATACTTTTAGCTCCTTCTTCTTATAGAATGTCCCATATGGTTCGACCGCTCAGCGAGACACTTGCCCCTGACCGATGCCGGACAACACCTAATGCTTTTAAGCATTCATTCTTCCGTTTCGCTTACATGTAGTTTTATCTTACAACTTCCATCATAGTATTAAAAGATTGTATCAAAAATGAAGGAGACTCGCGATGAAAGCAATGGTATGCACAAAATACGGTTCACCCAATGTACTGGAACTCCAAGAAGTAGCAAAACCAACCCCTAAGGACAACGAAGTTCTGGTAAAGGTTCATGCGGCAACAGTGGCTTCAGGGGACATAAGAGTCCGTAGTTTCAATAGCCCCTTCTTGTTATGGCTGCCGATGCGGATTTTCCTGGGTCTTAGAAAACCGCGAAAACCGGTACTCGGAGTGGAGTTGGCCGGGGAAATAGAGGAAACAGGCAGGAATGTGAAAAAATACAAAAAAGGCGACCGGATCTTTGCCATGACTGGAATGAATTTCGGGGCTCATGCCGAATACACATGTTTACCAGAAGACGGGCCAATCGCAATGAAGCCTGCCAACGTTACCTATGAGGAAGCGGCCGCCGTTTCTTTTGGGGGAACGACAGCCCTTCATTTTTTCAGAAAAGGCAAGATACAGGACGGACAAAAAGTCCTCATCTACGGTGCATCCGGTTCGGTAGGGACTTCAGCCGTGCAGCTTGCCAAATACTTTGGCACAGAAGTTACCGGAGTATGCAGTGCCGCTAATTTTGAATTGGTGAAATCACTGGGAGCAGATGAGGTAATTGATTATACGGAAGAGGATTTCACGGAAAGACAAGAGCGATATGACATCATCTTTGATGCAGTCGGGAAAAGCTCGAAAGCCGCTTGCAAGAAAGCACTGACCCCGAACGGGCGATATGTGTCCGTCGAAGGGCAAGGAATAGCAAAGGTACTTACGGAAGATTTATTACTCCTCAAGGAGCTTATCGAAACTGAAAAAATAAAATCGGTCATTGATAGACGCTACCCCCTGGAACAGCTTCCAGAAGCTCATAGATATGTAGAACAAGGACATAAAAAGGGAAATGTCATCATAACTTTGGTTGATCATGGCAGACCCTGAAATAACCTACTTCTAATGCTTGGACATGAATATACCCCTTGGATCTGAAGGGGTATTTCGTCACGTGATTATGATGTCATTATGCAGGAAGTGTTGAAACTTCTTCCAGTAATAAACGTATATGGAAGGTATATAAACATTCCTGGAGGACTCAATGAATATAGATGCAATCGTACGATTAGTTTTAATGTTAGGGATTCCGGCCTTCATGATGTGGAGGAGTTATAAAAAGATGTCAGAAGAAGAACGAAATGATGTGAAGACCGATTTTACGAGTAAGCGTTTTATCTCTACAATTGGTTTAGTGGCACTCAGTCTACTATTCTTTTTGCTTGAACCAATTTTTGAAATGACTTGGATGAAGATGATTGGCGCTGTATTTCTATCTATCGGAATACTGGTGAGCATTGTTTTGACATGGATAGATGCCCCCTCGAAAAGGAAGGCAGTGCTAAAAATTATCACTTTATTAATCGGCCTGTCTATCATATTATGGGCGAATTATTAAATAGGTGCAGCCCTCTGCACCTATTCTTATCAGTAGGGAAGAAGGTTGAATAAAAAAGATTTTCTATATGCAGGGGTCGGGTAGTATTTCGAATTTTGACGGTGCTTGCATTTTACCAACCGGCGTATCTAAAACAATGAGGAAGACCAAAAAAATAGCCCACTTATAGGGCGGCAATCTCCAATATGTATTGATTTATTTATACCTCTCCTTTTTCTAATTTTTCATTTAAAAGTATATAATCATTTTTGTTAAAGGTTATCGCTACTCTATCTAATCTATCTCCATTTGGATATAAATATAACTGTTGATTGAATTTTATACCTAGAGGTACGACTGTTTGATAAATAAGATTTAAAATTTTAAAACATTCTAAATCCACCCCTTCTTTCAAATGATTTTTAACATGAATAATTACTAGATCTTCAATATTTTCAAACCTAGGTTTTCGAGGAGAAATATTATCAGCTTTACAAAGTCTTTTTAATAGATTTTGATAATAATCATGATTTTGTTTCAAATTAACCACCTCCTATTTTATTTATTATATAACTAAAATACACATTATAGAGGATGAGGTAAACTTTGTAACATTTGCATCTCGAAGTTCATTTCTCCATCTCCTCAATGTCTAAAATTTATATGTTAAAGAAATGATATTTTAACACCAGCATTTCTTTTTTAGAGATAGATTTCTTATTTCGCATGCGCATTTCCCTCTATGATAGATTTAAAATTTGCGCCGTGATTAACTTCTACACAAAAGAATTGCCCCCTTTCCTCCCAAGGTGACAATCTCACTTTTCGTTATCACATCGAATCCAGAACTAAAGAAATAAGCAGGCCGACTGCGGTGAATACGGATAACTAAAAACCCTTTTAACATGAAAGAAATTATCGGATTTTAACGCCCCACCTCCTTAAAAGCGAACATTAAATTATATTTATATTTTAATGTTCACTTCTTTATTGATTATCTATTATTTGTTTGTTATATTAGCAAAGTAATAATCGTAATTTACTCGTATATGCTCGGAAATATGGTCTGAGCGTTTCTACCTGGTTCCCGGTGAAAGAACTAGACTACGAGTTAAAGTATTCGGCTGCCCGCTTTCTTGAGCAGCAAATGATTTAGCATGATAATCATTTTGCTTAATCATCTTTACTTTGACTATCGTAGGTCTAGAAGGCAGTAATCATTCTGCCGTTCTGGACCTTTTTCTATGACCGCAACTGCGAGTGTATATCAAACAATCGGATAATATGTTTAAGGAGAAATTATATGAGAAAAAACATGTTTAAAAAGTACACGATATTAGGAATCATTACATTACTTTTCGTGTCGGTGATTGCGGCATGCAGTTCTGCTTCCAAAAATGAAACGGCCGAAAAAAAGACTCAAAGGCCTATCATGATCCAAGGTCCAATGCCAATCGAAGCTGAAAATTTCGCGAAAAGATTAAAAAATGTTAAAGAAGAAAAATCAGGAGATTTTGTATTTTACATTGGAACGTTAGACAATTATCCTGTAATCGTTGCAAAAACAGGTAAAGGGATGGAAAACACGGCTGCCGCTACAGCATTGGCCATTGAAAGATATAACCCTATTGCCATCATCAATCAAGGGACATCAGGCGGACATGATCCAAACTTAAACGTTTTTGATATCGTTTTAGGAAAAAGAACGGTAAACCTAGGTTCATTGAAAACGGCAGATAAAACTGAAAACCAAGGAATTGATCCAACCATTTGGAAACCGATGGACCTAATGGCTTCTGAAGGAAGTGCAGGAGAAGATCCTAACGCTGAAAAGCCACGCTTCTACGAGGGAGATAAGGATTTACTCGCTGCTGCTCATGCAGTTAAAGATACTTACACAAAAGGTAAGGTTGTCGATGGCACTATCGGTTCAGCAGACGTTTGGAATAATGAAGTGGATCGGATTAAGTGGTTCCATACGAAATATGGTACATCTGTTGAGGAAATGGAAGGAGCTTCGGCTGCCCAAATCGCAAAAGCTTACGATGTTCCCTTCTTAGGTATACGAGTGCTATCCAATAATAAAGTGAATGGCGGTAAATATAACCCGAATACAGCAGCAGCCAATCAAGAATATGTTTATGAAGTAGTCAAAAAATATATCTCTACGATGCCAAGCAAATAAGACTGGCCCGGAAGCATAGTATCCCTATAATAAAATAAAGAAGAGCACATATTAGATACGATAAAAAGTATGCTGTAAACGTTGATTTTTTATATAGTAAAAACCCACTCAATGAGTGGGTTTGGTTTTTAGGTGGAGTTAGTTTTTATAAAAAAGATTGATCATTTTGTGAACCTTAATGAACTAACGCACCCGTTAGTTCATTAAGGATTATTGTAGAGTTGACACAAACTTGACGCAAAATGTGTTACACAAGGAAGTATTAATGAGAAGGCTTTTTCTCCAAAATACTTTTAAAGCTTTTTCTGTAACAAAACAACAAATAACTATACATGATTACAAGTATTACTGCTAAAACGAGTAACGAATGATCAAGGAACAAATGAAGTAAGAAAATGTTGGCTACAATTGGAGACAATATTGCAAGTGCTAATGGGACAAATCGATTACTTAATAGTAAAACTCCACAAACGATCTCTAAAAACTTTTCAAATATTAACAGATATTCAAATTTGAATAATGCCATCGCTTCAGGGCTAGTAGCAATAAATGGTTCAAAGTCAAAAATGACAAAATAACCGTTTAGACCTGCAATAAGGAAGATAAAACCTAAAAGTGTTCTGGAGAGATGTAAAAGTACTTTATTCAACCTACACACCACCAATTTGATTTAAGTTATTATTCTAATTTTATTCTAATTGGTTGCTGCGCAGTACGAATACACTACACTTATTAAACTAAACTGCCCCTTTAGTTCATTAAGAAAAAAGACGATTAGCTATTTGCTAGTCATCCTCCAAACGTCATTAGAAACTGGTTTAAGGAGCTGCGCCAATATATCCCGCACGAAAAGAGCGATAAAGGAAACGGCTATAACATTTATAAGCGTGAAGGAATAGAACGCTTCAAAGAGATACAAGCCCTTCACCGCGAACAAAACTGGAGTATGAAGCAAATAGAACATTACTTTGCTACTGGAGGGGAATCATTTAAGCCAGAACCAGAAAAGAAAGCCGGGGAATTGATCGCGGAAGAATTAAAAACCATACGTGAAGAAATGGCGGCACTTAGGGAAGAAAATAAACAAATGAAAGAACAGCTGGATAACCAAGAAACTTTTAATAAAGAGTTTGTTATCCCAGGTATCCAACAAATAAAAGGTGAAGTATCTAGCATTAGAGGAAGTATAGAACGCGATAAAGAACTGGATGAATCCAATAGGGCAGCAAAGGAAGCTAAACAATTAATAGCAGCAGCCAACGAAAATCCGGATACTAACCTGGATAAACAAAAAAAGGGCTTCTTTGCTCGACTTTTTGGAAAGTAAACAAAGAAACAATAGGCGTCTTCTTTAAAGGTATTTATTTAACGTAAAAAAAGGTAATTCAACTGAATTACCTTTTTTATTAGTGCTAGAACTTCCGGTAAGGTGCTTTATGTAAACTACTTTAAAATGGAAAAAATATTTATTTGATCCAACTTTATTACAAAGCTACAACTAAACAAAAAATATAAAAAAAACACCACCCTTAAAAGAGTGGCTTCGAAAATGGACAGTTATTCTCACATATATTCCATCGATATATAAATGAGAATGTACTAAAATGTGATGGAATAGAAAAAGGGTTCTTATCTATATGTGCTCTTCTTTTATTCGCTGGGGGCTGTGCCCGATTCTTCCTCCTTGCAAAGTAATAAGCTGAGGTTATTCAACGTATGGAGTCTAGCGGTAAAAATGAATAAATCGCTGTAGTTGTTTTCAACGTACTCCTCAATGATTCCCATCCCTTTCCTGAATCTATCAACTAATAAATGCGTGTAGTTTTCATCCCATGTAAACCGATTGATTCGTTTAAGTTCATCTGCCAATACTTGAAACTTGAACTCCTCGACAAGAAGCTTCAATTGATACAATTTATCTCTATTTAAACAAAAGCAATTATTTTCATTTTCATGATTTTCCCGGACGAATGTAATGAAACCATTCATATTATCAGCCAGCATATTCGCTATTCGCATCTCGAAGTTCATTTCTAACATCCCCTCAATGTCTAAAATCTATATGAAGAGTGTATGATTTGAAATGATATTTTAACACCAACAATTATTCTTTTAAGATAGATTCCCTTATTTCGCCTATGCATTTCCTACTATGATAGATTTTACACAAAAAAATTGCCCCCTTTCTTTCCAAGGGGACAATCATTTTTTCGTTATCACATCGACATTACATCGAATCCAGAACCAAAGAAATAAGCAGGCCGGCGGCTGCGAAAATGCCCGTCATCGGTCCTCCGTCTTCATATGCTTCAGGCATCATCGTCGAGGCAATCATGGCGATGATTCCGCCTCCTGCAAATGCTGCCATCGCTGCCAGGATATAGTCCGGGGCATGATCGAGGAATAGATAGCCCGACATCGAGGATAGTGCCGAAATGAGCAATACGGATAACCACATCAGCATGATTTTCTTCTTCGAATACTCACTTTTGAGCAAACCAGTTGTACTTGAGAGCCCCTCCGGAATATTACTGATGAAGATGGCAATGACCAATAACCAGCTTACCGAGCCACCGCTTATTAAGCTTGCACCAATCATGATCGACTCCGGTATGGCATCCATCACCGTTCCGATGAAAATGGCTAGACCAGCTTCCTTCGTAGAGCTATTATTGGACCGTTTCCTTTTATCCGCACCTTTTTTGGAAATAAGAAAATTCAAGGCGGTAAATACGACGGCCCCTGTTATGAATCCGATCGCCGTCGCCCAGATCCCTCCATCACTCACCGAATCGGCAAGCAGCTCATATGCCGCTGCACCAATCAATACACCCGTACCAAAAGCCATAATATAGCCAATGATGTTTTTCTTTATCGGAATGAATATGGCGGCTAATGCGCCAAGCAGGACAGCCGAACCCGAAACCCCTCCCCAAAAGACCGCATTCCACATAGAATTCCCCCATTTCCTTTTTATAGGATAGTGTACCCTGGTAGATGCTGGGGTAAACAAGGGGCTGCCTTTTGTAAATTCCAGCAAAAAAAAGCAGTTATATTCGCTGCCATGGTTTTTATGTATAGAATAGTAGATTCGTCATGATTATCCTGCCCTTCGCTGCCTTATATGACTGATATTTGCGGTTTTCCTTCTTCTCTTTCACTAACCTTTTCTATTTTATCGACAAACATTTGAAAAACCTTTCTCTTTTCTTCCAGCTCTTTTATCGATTCTTTCAATTCATTCAATTTTTGTTCAAAAGGTTTATGATAGAGCTCACGGATATTTCGAATGATTTCATCATTTATAGTGGATTGTACAACTTGTTTGGTAATATTGAACTTATAGGAATAAACCTGAAGATCACGCTTAACCTCTTCATATTCCTTTTCTATCCCTTTTAACACATCACTGATTTCTTCATTCCATTCTACTAAAGCATTTTTCACATGTTCCTCCACCTTTATTCCCCCTCAAAATCCGTCTCCATAAAAACTTATTTTATCAAAACTTCATTTCGGTTTCTTTTCGGCTAAGTTACTTAACATATAAGTTTCATTAAAAACAGATAACAGCCTGCAGCGAGTTAGAAACACTTTTTTAAAATTACAATGTAGCCTGACATGTCACTTTAGTCGATAATTTTAAGTGCTATTTTGCACATTCAACCCAGGCTACCTGTATTTTTTAAGACGATAAAGAGGTTTATGTTAACTAACTTATTTTTTATTAAAATTGCATATCTAAAGGCTAGTACCTGAAGCATCGTCCACTTTTGTATTAGGGTACAGGCACATGCCCATCAAGCTAAGAAAACAGGTCACCCCCGAAACGATAAAGGTTACAATAAGTGCAGAATTTTGTTTTGGGGTTGTATAAAATTTTAACTTGATGGCGATGTGGGTGCATCCCTGTAGAGAAAAAGTTCACATTCTTAACGTTGTAAATCCACATTTTCCTGACAACACTACAAAAAATAAAAGAGCTATTCAAATTTAACTAGTTGAATAGATCCTTTATTTTTCATTCATTATCATCCTGAATACTGTCTAATCTAAAAATCCTTTTTAGAAAAACAAAAGTCCTAGTGAAATAACAATACCACTTACAAAAAGAGTCAATACACAGTAACCCATAATATCTTTTGCCTTTAGACCAGCAATAGCAAGAGCAGGAAGTGCCCAGAATGGTTGGATTAAATTAGTCCATGCATCTCCCCAGGCAACCGCCATAGCCGTTTTTGGAATGGATACATCAAGTGCTATCGCTGCATCCAGCATGACAGGAGCTTGAACCGCCCATTGACCTCCACCAGATGGTATGAAAATATTGACCAATCCTGCACTTAAAAACGCAAATAACGGGAATGTAAATTCATTAGATATTGAAACGAAACCATTAGATATAACAGTAGCTAAACCTGATGCTGTCATCATACCCATAATCCCCGCATAAAAAGGGAATTGGATGATGATCCCACTCGCTCCTTTTACTGCATTAACAACAGCCTCTAAAAAGTGTTTTGGAGTACCATGAAAGAGAATTCCTAAAAATAAGAATAAGAAATTAACAATATCAAGATTTAGTTTAAAACCGTTAAGTACAAAATAATAGAAAAGAAAAACAATCCCTAATATCCCAATTGATAGAGAGATAATCCGGCTATTCTCAAGCCTCTCAGCAGGAGTCAAATCCTCTTTTTCAATAGTAGCTGCCTGGACATCATCCTCTAGGAGAGCAAGATCTACAGTCACTGTTTGTTCCTTTGAAGGCATCATGAATCGATTAACTAATGGAACGATTATGATTAAAGCTATAACAATAAAAAGATTAAAACTAGAAAATATCGTTTCACTTGTTGGGATAATACCAATTAAATCTTCGGAAAAGTGGCCTGGAGTAGCAATAGTCAATGGAGTTGATCCAGATATTCCGCCATGCCAGATGAGAAATCCAGAATAAGCACTCGCAATTAAAAGGCGATAATCAACATTTTCTACTTTTTTCGCTAATTCTTTAGCGAACAAAGCCCCAATAACAAGTCCGAATCCCCAGTTTATCCAGCTTGCTACGAGAGAAACGACACTTACAATAATAATTGCCTGACCTGGAGATTTAGCCATAGATGCAAGAGCACCTAATCCCCTTTTAAAAATTCTGCTACTAGCCAATACATGTCCAGTTACTAAAACAAGAACCATCTGCATAGCAAAAAGAAGCAATCCCCAAAATCCATTTCCCCAATGCTGAGTCATCTGATAAGGTCCGCTATCGGTGAAAATAAGTCCCAATCCAAACACAACAAAAGTTAAAATAATAACAAATATAAATGGATCGGGTAAATATCTCTGCATAACACGATTAAAAAAGGCTACCATTACTTTCAACTTTTTATCCTCCTTTTTAAAATCAACCCCCCTTTGTAATTTCTACAATTATTAACAAATTCCTCTATCTATCCGTGAAGCTAGATTTGCTTCAGGTATAGGTTGTGTTCATTGTGGAAGTAAATCTGTTAAACAGTTGAGAAGTTAAGATGTTAACAGGGTTAGTCCATAGAAAGCAAAAACGCTCAGAGCCTTTTCACTCTAAGCGTCATAATTAAAAGGGACATTTATTCCATTAAAGCTCCCGATTATTGAATAAAAAAATCAAATAAACAAGGATAAAAGATAATTAAAAGCTTTGAGTTCAATTTCCAGAAGTGCTAAGAGATAAATAGTCTGTCTGTGAAATAACATCTACTTCTTGTCCATCTTTTTCGTAAACGGTTAAACTACCTTCTCGCTCTTTTTTCTCCCAACCCCATAGTTTAATGATTGCTTGGCACCTTAAAGGCAGACCATTTTCTTCTGAAGCGGGACCCCAGTTATAAGCTACCAGTTTACTCTTATTAGCTGTTATTTCAGCAGTTTTGGGTACTGGAAACCCCTCGAATTTTTCTGATTCCTCATAAGAAAAAAAATTATTAAGGGAATGCCAATTAATAAAGCAGTTAATGCAATTAACCCACCTACTATTTTTTTATTAATCTCTGTTCATCCTTCCACGTTGTTTTTTATTGAATTCAAAATCACAACAAAATCTTCTAAATTTCTTTCACCGTTAAACTGCCCTTTTGTTGAATAAGCTTCCGTAGATACAATACCATAAAAAGTAAATTCCCCCCTCCTCTTTTTATAAGCAACAATCCTTACGAAAAGAGCCAAAGGAAAAGAAAAGCCTTGCAGCTGGCGGATAACCAATCCAGAACTTCTGCAAGGCTTTTTACTTTTAATCAGTGCCGAAAATGGGCATGGCTTGCTACTTTGTTTTGAATCGGGTCCTGTTGACTCAAAAGCTTCCGACTAATTATTTTTTAAAACGTTGAAATATAATCTTATTCAAGGGAGTATATTTCTTAAAAGTCCTAATCATATCATGCTAAGGGGGAAACAAATGAATGACATCTACCCCAATCACAGGGAAGTTTATCTTGAAGCCATTGATAAAGCCTTAGAAAAAGGTCTAGCTGCTAAAGAAGTCGTCTGTTCCATTACGACAGGTTTTCGAGATATTCCATCCATCCGGACTGCACCGGGGCTTAATCCTTACCACGCTTCAGTAGCTGATATTGGCTACGGATTTGATTCTGTACGTGGAACAATCATGAGGATACAACAAGGAGAATCCATTTCTCTTGCAAAGGATATGCTTGTGTTTGAACTTGATACACTGCGTATTAGCGAAAAACAATTAAGCCCTAATTTTGAACTAGCAGTAAAAGGTGCGAAGCCGGATACTTTTTATTTGATTGAACAAAGTAGATATTTAAACCGCCAAATCGCAGAATCAATCAAAGAAGCGATACGTCTCGGCAAAGCCTTTCTTGGACCTGAATGGAAGATCATCCGTGCACGAATCCAGAATATTCAAGCAATCCCGCGTCTATAGGAAGGAGAGAAGAGCATATTGCCTAATTCACAACCCATGGAAATAAGTATGGTAGATCACCAACATTTGATGGAATGGTGGAAAACAACGGAGTCAGCTAAAATAGTGGTTCAACATTTAATTTCGTTGATAAGTGAACTTCGATTGCACCCAGAATCCAGTCACGCAGATGGAATGGTTCTTTTTTATCGGGCCGCTTCCGAAATTTCATACGGTTACGCCGGGACACGCGGATGCATCCGAAGGGCTTTTACAAGTGAATATTCTTATGCACTCAGGAAAAATATGGTGATGTGTCATAGCTTCGCACAAAAATACTCAGTTGATACGAAAGTTCTCCTTGAGCGTGTAGCAAAGCAAATCACAGGACCAAACGCCCTACAATTGGTAGACCGCATAAGGGGAAAATTAATTGAGAATGACGTGATGTTAAGTGATATGGCTAAAAGAGCTCAAACTTTCTTTGGAAAAGAACCCTTCCAGTCCATTCAAATGGAAGTAAAGCAATCCAATACATTGGCAAGAGAATAGTCTTAGGCTACCCAACCCTAACTAAAAAGAAAGCGTCAAGCAGCCCTAAATTTACTACACGAGTGGTGTATTTCGGGCCTACTTTTTGTTTGTTTCATTTTTCACTCTGCATATAGAAGGTAAATCAGATGACCGCGGCAAAACTTTATCTATCTCTTCTTTATTCATAAGATCTATGTTTGGTAGAGATTCATACAAATAGTGGAAATGATGATAGGGACTTAAACCGCTCTCCATTGCCGTTTCGACCACACTATACATGACGCCCCCCCCCCTCTAGCACCTCGCAGTATATTAGAAAACAACCAATTTTCTCTCCTGATGACAAAGGTTTAATCGTACGTTCACTTCAAAAAAGTTAACAGGTGCAAAATAATAATATCCGATTGCCGTTGGGAGAATGCTGTCCGATACACCGGTAGGACAGTTCATCATTATCAATAAAGCCCCCCAACCCTGGAGGCCCATTCGGGACAATGTGGATGAGTTTATCAAAAGAACACTATGGCATCCATGGAACGGATGATCCAGCTCACTTGGTAAAGCCGTATCAAAAGGATGCATTCGAATCCATAATCAGGACGTGGAGGAATTATCAAGGATTGTTCCAATCGGGACGATTCATCCTTAATGTGTTTAGGGAATGATGATAAATAAGCCGATGGAATTGCCCCATCGGCTTATTTTGGCATGAACGTAAAATCACACTTGAACCAATTTCTTCGCCTGAATTTTATACTGAAGATCCGCTACATGGTTTATGAACGCTTGATCATGGGATACAAATATGATCGTCCCTTCATATGCCGCAATAAAACGTTCTAATGCTTCAATGGCCGAAATATCCAGAAAATTGGTCGGTTCATCTAAAAGCAGAATGTTGTATTCGCCTAAGAACAACTGACAAAGTTGGAGGCGAATCGCTTCGCCGCCACTTAATGACTGAACACTTTTCAGTATATCCGTCCCGACAAACTGCATCGAATGCAGGATGCTTCTTAAAAATCCTTCATCATATTCTGAGCGGTTTTCCAAGAATTGCAGAACCGTTTCATCTCTTGCAAATCGATAGCTCATTTGACGGAAGTAACCTATTTTCGCTTTTGGAGAAAGCGCCAAGCCTGCACCATCATTTGCAATATGGTGAAGCAAAGTACTTTTACCGGTGCCATTGCTGCCTGTAATGGCTATTTTTTTACCTAGCGGCAGCTGGAAACTCACTTCATCCAATAATACTTTTTCCTTCACTTGAAGAGTCAATCGGTCTGCCATGATCGGGAACTTATTATGCAATTCCAATTGCTTTGACTGGCGAAATACGATTCGCCTTTCCTCTTGTACAGCATCGACTTCCTGAAGCTTTTCCGCTCGCTGCTCAATTGCCTTCGCTGCACGTTGTGCGGCTTTTTGGCTTGTGCCTTTCGATTTCGTCATGAACGTCTTATTCGGTTTTGCATTCGCCTCTTTTTTCGATAACCTTCCAGCTTGGGCGATTTTTTCAGCTTTTTTCATTTTTTCCTGCGCTGCTTTTTCAAGCCGGCTTCTTTCCTTTATGAATTGTTCATGAGCCTGCCTCTGTTGTTCACGTTGTAACTGCTTCTGTGCCATGTACTCGCTGTAATTTCCTGAATATACGTGTACCTTGCCTTCATGCACTTCCCAAATCGTTGTCACAAGTTCATCCAATAAAGCCCGGTCATGACTAATTAATACAAGCGCACCATAGAAATAGCGTAATTCATCAAGTAAAAACGAAATGCCGTCTTGGTCCAAATTGGTTGTCGGCTCATCGATAAGTAACGCTTCAAAATGGTGGGTAAACAATTGGGCAAGCTTCAGCTTTGTTTGCTCACCGCCGCTTAGCGATCCTGAATCTCGCGGAACTGCCAATTTTCCCAGTAACGCCGGATCAGCCTCTGTAACAGCAGGCGCTTCTACTTGCTCAAAATAACCACGATCAACATAACCCTTTACTTTTCCGCTTGCCGGTTGAATTTCCCCGGCAAGTAACTTCAATAACGTACTTTTTCCTGTACCATTTTTCCCGACGATGCCGATGCGGTCAAATTGATGTACAGCCAATCGTTCAATCTTCAATATCTCTTTATCTAAATATGTCACTTCGACATTTTCTAATTCAAAGCATATTTGTTCCATATTCGCTACCTCCGAAATTTTTGATTTCGTATCGATAGCTTGGATCGATACGAGCTTCTATTTCAAGCTCGCATCAAAAGAATAATAAGAACTGCAATGTACATTCCCCCTAATTCAAAGTCACCGCTGAATGATCACATATTCGAAATTTCCAAACTCGTGAAAAGTAACATCATCATGTAAAAATCCCGCCAAAACAAAAAGTACACAGAAGGCTCTGTGTACTGAAAAAAACGGCATAGATACCCGGTAGAACGACAAAACTCCTACAACATATCCATCCTATACACACAGCAAATAACCCCTTATACAAAGTGGCTTTTTCCTATAATATGTGTGTATATCAGTATAGTTGTAAAAATGCCACGTTTATCGCTCCTTTCAATTCTTGCCCCTATTCTAACCAGAATATTTCCAATAGTCAATAATTATTGTTTTATATAACGGATGATTAATGACTCTGGACTTTTTGTTTTGATTTCGGGTTTTTGAAACAAAAAGTGAAAAAACAGTTTCCCGAATGAATTTATTCAAAATTTCACTCTCCAAAAAGTAATTATCTTACAATTAAGTTTTGCATGTTAATATTAATAATTAAGTAGGTAAGAGCTACAGAATAGTGGAAATACATATAAAGAAGACATAGATCAACAAGCTAAAGACAGTATGGGGGGATGTCAAAAATAAAACAGGCTGCTCTTTTAAAATCTTATAAGGAGTGAAAAATATGAACAAGAAAATTATCATGTGGGTTACTGGTGTTCTTGTAGCCATCATTCTTCTTGGGTCAGCGGGTATGACATTCTATAAATACGCTCCAACTGAAGGAAAAACAACTACAGAATCCTTTGAATGATTTTATTTATGGTTTCTGTTCCAATAAAGCATAGTTCCAAATCGAAATAATAAGGAGTAGATGCTTTGTGAAAATTGATCCAGAAAAACAAGAATTGATTAGGACATACTCTTTAGTTGCTATTGCAGCAAGCCTTATAGTCATTGCCTATAATATAAATGCCTACTTAGGTGATGTTGTTCAAATGTTGGCCGCACTTGTAAACAAAGGGAATTAATCTAAGCTAGTGAAATAGGCCTAATACGCCAACCTTTTCCTGTCTGCGTTCGCCAAGAAACGGAAAAAGAACCACTCATCCCTCCAAGATGGCAATGGTTCTTCTTCTGATTCTTCTGATTAAGAGTTATTAGTTGTGACCAACCACTCTTGCTAGTTGTCAGCCTCATGTTCCCTTATTGGGCTGTTTTTAGTTTATGTAAAATAAGGATAACATACCCCCATTTTAAAGTGAATATTCATAGAAAAATAGTCATGGTGATACATAGTTTGAAATTTAGCTAGTTTTCAGAAAAAAATGACAGGGATCTCCCCTGCCATTCCATCAATTCATACTGATCGGCCAATAATAAAACACTAGCGTAACCATGATAATCATGACGCCGCTGATCATTAAATAGGTTGGGTATCTGCGGGTGATGTTCATTTCTTTTTGCTCGTCTATTTCAATGGGGGTTTGAAGGATATTGGCTTGAAACTCCCTTTCTTCGATGGTGATCGTTCCATACTTAGAGCCAATGATAAGTGCGCCTATGCTTAAGATTAAACCTATGATGACAGGATTGAGGTAAACGGGAAGGCTTATTCCGAACATGCCGAGGCTTTCTCCGAGAATCACGCCAAAGAAGCCGAATACGATGCTCCAAAAGGCTCCTTCTTTCGTTACCTTCTTTGAAAATACGCTTGATATGGCAATCGGTCCCCATGATGCCGCAAATAATGTAGCCGCAAAGTAGCCGATCCACATGACGGCAGGCGGCTGGAACAATCCAATCAATAGAATGATCAGGCTGATCACGACCATGGAAATGCGGCTGGCCCGTAATAGATGTTGATCGGTGTATTCCTTTTTCCGGGATTGTTCCATGATATCCCGTGTTATGCTGCTTCCTATAATCTGAAGGAAGCTCGAACAGGAGGATAATGCCGCAGCCATGATGCCGCTGACGATGATGACGCCAAGCCATGTCGGGACAATATTCATCGCTGCCCAAATGAATACCTTTTCCGTCGGGGCGATATCCGCTTTAATGGTGGTGATTGTCGAGATGCTGATATGAAGGAACAAATAGACGGTTAAAATGGATATAGTTGCCCATACGCCGGCTCGGATGGCTACGTGTTCATTCTTAGCCATCAAATATCGGCTGCTTTGCCATGGACTCACTGCAATGACAATGCCCCAGACCAAGCCCATGATGACTGCCCAGGCCAATGCTTCCCAAGGCGTGCCCATCGTTGCCCCAGATCCGGTGATGCCATGCCAGCTTAATAAATCAGGCCGTTCGGCCAGGTTTGCCGCTTTAGTAACGGCATCAGGGAAACCGCCTGCTGATTTTATAATATAAGGAAAGCTAATATACGTTGCAATCGAGAATAAAAAGAACATCACGGTATCATTCACCATGACCCCCTTCGCACCTGAGAGAATGGTAAAGGATGAATACACGACCCACATGATCACCAGGGCCATTGGATAGGAAACACCGGAAACCTCGGCCAATAAAACCGCTGCCCCTTGGGTAACGGCAACCAAGTATGCAGCGATTCCGAGAATCGTCGTGATGGCAGCTGCCAGCCGGACCTTTTTGGAATGAAAGCGGTTACCAAAAAATTCAGGAACGGTCAATGATTTACTTCTTCTTAAATACCTGCCAAACAGGAATACCCCGAATATATAGCCGCTTGCATTAAAGATAACGAGGATAAGCAGCAGGATCGGATACCCTTCATAGGAAAATCCCGCTTCTCCCATGAAAGATACCGTACTTAGGAAAGAGGCAACAAGCGTACCCGTTATCATCAATGTGTTTCCGCTACGTCCAGAAACATAATACTCCTCAGAGCTTTTCACTTTCCTGAATAAAAAGATGCCGATCGAGACATACACACAAAAGGATATGATAATACCAAGCAGAAAGGCCACTTACATCCCCACCTTTTCGATCGGATCTTTTGCTTTTATTTCTTCTTGATTCTTTTTCATTTTCACTAAGAACACCTTCGTGATCCACCCCATGACAATTAAGGAACCCCCATAACTTAAAGAGAAAATCAACTCACCCATTTTTTGACCCCCTTATCAAAATAGAAATAATCAATAGTTAAATATGCAATATCCATACCAAGTTTTTGAATATTCAGATTTCAATAGAGGTTAATTTTATTTATCATCATGATAGCTAAATTGGTATTTGCCTAGTTTGCGCATGATCGTCGTTTGGCTAACCTCCAGGGCCTTGGCCATTTTTCGGGTAGATTTATAGGTGGAAAGGGCCTGGGACAATAGTTGCTTTTCCGTTTCCTCTAACGCTTTTTTCAAGGGAATGATTCCTGTTAAATTGACTAGCGCCGTATCTTTGTAGGTTAAATCGGAAGGCAAATCCTCTATCGTTACGATAGGTTTTCTAGCCGTCACGACAATCTGTTCAATTACATTTTCCAATTCGCGAACATTGCCCGGGTAATCCTGCAGCTGCAGAATTAACTTTGAATGATCATCGATCGTGATGGATTGACCGTACTTTTCATTGAATTTCTTCAGAAAATAATCGGTCAATAATAGAATATCTTCCTTTCGCTCACGCAGCTGCGGTATTTCCATCGGAACGACATGCAGCCGATAATAGAGATCTTCACGAAACTGATTATGTTTGATCATTTGCTTCAAGTCTTTATTCGTAGCGGAGATAATGCGAATATTCACCTTTTTCTCCTTCGTTCCTCCCACCTTCATGAACGTTCTCTCCTGGACCAGATGCAGGATTTTCACTTGAATGTCGAGCGGCATTTCCCCGATTTCATCAAGAAACAGCGTGCCGCCATCAGCACTCTCAACAAGCCCTTGTTTCCCATGCTTATTGGCTCCCGTGAATGCACCGCTTTCGTAGCCAAACAGCTCGGATTCGATTAATGCCGATGGAATCGCGCCGCAATTCACTTGAATGAATTTCTTATCCTTTCTACTGCTAAGATCATGAATGGCCCTTGCTAATACGCCTTTCCCGACTCCGGTTTCACCATGGATGAAGATCGATGAATCCATCGGTGCGACTTTTTCAGCTAATTCCAAAACCTTTATCATCTTATCGGAATTTGTAATGAAGTTATTGAACGAAACGGTTCTCGAATTCTCATGCTGGGCCCGCTGGTTTCGAAGATTCACTCTGTTCAATTTACTCTTCATCTCAACCAATTCCGTAATATCCCTGGAATTCGAAACAATTCTATATAAGTTCCCCTCCTCATCAAAAATCGGCTTCGCGGTGCAGAATACAGTCAGCCCATGCGGATAGGTTTGTTCCGCTGAATGGATCGTTTTCGTTTTCATCGTTTTTAATGTAACCGAATTGACGATCAATCCCTTTTCAACTAACTCTTTAATGTTCTTATTAATAAAGGCCTCCGGCGGCAGCCCTGTAAGCTTCTTGCACGCTTCACTCACGAATAACGTGTCCCCGTTGGCATCGGTCACGAAAATTTCATCATAGCTGGAATCCAGGATTTGCGTCAGCTCTTTGACCTTCTTTCTTGTCACCTCAAGCTCTTCATACAGTGATTCATTTAAGCTTATTAAGCTCTTAATCTTCTGTTCAAGCAGCATTTCCCTGACTTCAGTGATCGGATAGCATCTATATTGGTTATCGCCATGTTGAATCACAAAATCATAGGTGCACAGATCCACTTCACTTAGCTTATCTAAATCCTCCACAACGACAAACGATGTATTCAGATAGGCCGTGATTTCTTGATCATGACCCTCACTATCCAATCTCTTCAAAAAGAAACCTTCCTCTAAAATACCGAGGATTTCCAAGTGATTTTTCATGATAATAAAAGGAGAAGAATTGATTTTCAGTAAGGATTTTATATCCAAAATAGAAATATCGGAAAATACAATTAGTGATTCTTTTTTTACTTCCGTATCCACACAATCACCCCATCATTCGATTTCGAACCGATTTTGTTACACTTTTTTGGGCGGCAAAGAAATAAGCGCCCCTCTCATTAGCAACGAATGTCCATATACCAACCAAATTTAAAGCTGAACCTTTTATGAATCACCACTTTTCAAAAAAGGTTCAGTTATCTATATATAAAATACTAGATTCATGAGCCATACCCTCTTTATCAAAGTAAAAAAACGATAATGAACCCAAATTCCCGAACGGCATGATTATTGCATATTGAACCTGTATAGGGATAGGTAGAGGTTATTGTCCTCTATACTCTCATTCTATCTAACATTAGGGAGTGGTCATGATCATGGCTCAATTCAAGAATCTGTTTACCCATTTAACGATCGGTTCTACTGAATTAAAAAACCGGATCTTAAGTACAGCACATCAAACAAATCATGTCACGGACGGAATCCCCACTTCGGATATGGTCGCCTATCATGAAGCCCGTGCTAAAGGGGGCGTCGGATTGATCATCCTTGAAGCGGCATCCGTACATCCATCCGGCATGCTAACGTCCAAAACGATCGCAGGATATGACGAAAGAATCGTCGATGCCTACAAAGAGATTTCCGAAACGCTCCATACGTATGGAACGAAGGTTTTCTCGCAGCTATTTCATGGCGGAAGGGAAGTTGTATCGAGCGACTACCGAAATGCGGCATGGGCGCCATCAGCCGTTCCCAGCCTGCGCTTCGGCGTCATGCCAAAACCAATGAGTTTAGAAGATATTGAAGGAGTGATTGAGGGGTTCGCCCATTCAGCACAGCTGGCAAAGGAAGGCGGACTTGATGGAGTCGAAATTTGCTGTTCACACGGATATCTTCCTGCCCAGTTTTGGTCGGTGCATACAAATAAACGCTCCGATAACTACGGCGGATCTTTTGAAAATCGAATGCGATTCATCGTGGAAATATTGGAGAAGGTATGGGAAAGAGTCGGGGAAGACTTTACCGTCGGCATTCGCATGAGTTCGGATGAACTGACGATGGACGGGACCACGATGAAGGATTCCGTGCAAATCGTCGAATATCTCGCGGAAAAAGTCCGATTGGATTTCATCAATGTCACGGCCGGAGATTCAAGCACCTTCGAGGGATCAACACATATCGTGCCGCCATCACCGATAAAGCACGCTTACCTATCTCCACATGGATTCAAAATCAGGATGGCGGGAGCCGTACCTGTATTTGTCGGCAATCGAATCGTCGACCCCGTTGAAGCGGAACAGATCGTATCCACCGGAAAAGCCGATGTCGTCGGAATGACTAGGGCCTTAATCGTCGACCCTGACATGCCCAACAAAGCAAAAAACGGCGACCTGCAAGCAATCGATGCATGCATAGGCTGTTTACAAGCCTGTATCGGTCACTATCATAAAGGACTGCCGATTGGCTGTGTCCAAAACCCGACAACAGGTAAAGAAGCATGGATATTACCAGAATTAAAGAAAACGAGAAACAAACAGAATGTCCTGGTCATCGGCGCCGGTCCTGGCGGATTACAAGCAGCCATAACTGCTGACCACCTCGGTCATTCCGTTACACTGATCGATCAAAGCAAATCAATCGGCGGCCTGCTCCGCACCATGCGCAAAGCGCCGATGCGGCATGAACTGGCAGAATCGATGCTCGATAACTACTCCCGGAAACTGATGAGAAGCAATATAAATGTGCAATTAGGAAAGACCGCCACCGCCCAAGAAATATCCGAAGCGAACCCGGACGCCATCATCTGTGCAACCGGCTCACGGCCCTATACACCAGCGATCGAAGGAATCGATGACCCACGGATCATCATGAGTGATGACCTCTTCAGCTCAACAAAAAAAGTTGGGGACAACGTACTCGTATTCGACTTCGGCGGCGACTGGCCCGGCATGGAAGCAGCCATCTATCTAGCCGAAAAAGGACATCGAGTCACACTCATTTCATCACGACTGCACATCGGTGAAACCGTCCACCAATATCTCAGGAACGAATACCTAAAAAAACTATACAACCTAAACGTCAAACTCCTACCCCATTACGACATCGGAGCAATCAAAGAAGATCACGTCATCATCCGGAACCTATTCACCCAACAAAAAGAAGAACTAACAGATTGGGACTCCATCGTCCTCTCCCTCGGCCGCATTCCCAATACAGAACTATTCGAAGAAATGAAAGGCCATGCTTCTGTTGTGAAACAGATAGGGGACTGCCTTGGACCGCGTACTATTGAGGAAGCGACGCATGAAGGGATGATGAGTGCAATAAGTTTATAGGAGGGGAGAGACATTCCTTTGGTGGGGGTGTCTCTTTTTTGATTATATAGGTCTGGCACGACTGGCTCATTTTTTCTCCATTTCAATCTTTTTATCCTTTAAAATGTATTATTTTCAATCCATTTTGTATATAATACTATACATAAGAGGTGAAAAATTTGAAAAGAGGAAAAGTAAAAAACAACGTGCGGTATTTTCGAAGATTACATGATTTTACCCAAGAAGAACTTTCGGATCGAATAGGTGTACATAGACAAACCATTGTTGCTTTGGAAAAACAAAAATACGAACCCTCAATAGGAATTGTTTTAATGCTCTCTGCTGTATTAAATGAACCAATTGATAAATTATTCTTTTTTGAAGAAAAAACAAATTAAAATCAGGAGGGATCTTTATGCGTTTGAAAAAGTGGATGATTTTAGTTGGTTATATGTACTTATTCTTTTCCTTTGGATATTCATGTTATTCAAATTTCACAAATGATGGTAACCTATGGTTTTTATGGGGGATAGCTTCTTTTGTTATTGGTTATCAAGTAATCAATTTCTTAGTCAAGAAGAAAAATGATAAGTGGAACAGTAGTTACGTTGTTGCAGATCAACGTATTTTTCGCAAAATTCTAATTTCTCTCTCTATATCATATGTTTTTATTCTGATTTTTTTATTGATAGGAACAATTGGATTCTATAATGATTTTATATCAGGCTATAATATTTTGGTCGGAGCTATTATTTCAAGTTTGTTGGTTTTTATGATTTCCCAAATTGTGCAAGGTTTTGTACACTAATTCAATAAAAAATTTCATATAGGTTGTAAAAAAGTTAGTAAATCCTCCCTTATAGAATTGTAAGGTAAAAAATTATAAGGAGGATTTTACATAACAATCATTAAATCATTATCTTTAAATGCGCTAGAAAAACAATCAATTTATTCAATTTATCAAGAGTTTTAGTGATTTTCAATCTTACTGTTCTATTCTGATTATTCCCCTTCAGTTTCTTTTAATTATATATACCGTAATGGTATGATTACATAGAGCAAACCTATAGGAGGATAACATGAAAAAGCAAGTTAAAGTAGTTGCAGCCATTATTGAAAATGAAAAAGATGAAATACTATGTGCGTTACGCTCTCCAGATATGAGCATCCCGAACATGTGGGAATTCCCCGGTGGAAAAGTAGAAAAGGGTGAAGATCTTTTTACTGCTTTAAAAAGAGAGATTGATGAAGAATTAAAATGTAAGGTTGAAACAGATACTTCAATCTTTAATGATAATACGCATGAATATGAAACATTCATCATTAACCTACTGTCTATAAAATGTAGAATTATTGAAGGTACCCCAACTGCCAATGAGCATTCAAAACTAATATGGTTAAAGCGAGAGAATCTAAGCTCTTTAAAATGGGCTCCTGCTGACATTCCAGCTGTGGAACAATTAATCAATGAAAAAAATAGTCTTCTCAAATGAGAAGACTATACTCTTTTAGTAAACTCCGTATATAAACTAGCTGGGACCTCATTCTCTAATTCCATTGTAACGGTAATCGGCTTTTCCCCTTCATATTCCACGGTGTTACCCTTCCCGATATAAATATAAGGTTCTGTCTTTCCATCTATTTCTTTATACTTTCTAATAAATAAATGTAAATGTATCCCTCTATCCTGGTTGAATACAATATTCTTTCCTCTCTCAGAACTTGGGGCTGTACTATTCGGAGTCTGCCATTGAAAAATACGCTCATTTATAAATTCATCGTGGTAATTTATGCTCTCTTTAATATCTTCTTCTTTGTGTAAATCAATAAATAAGAAATAGTCATTTCCATTCGAAAGTAAACCAGAGCCCCTAAATGCACTGTGGCTTTTGCGATAATTCGATAGTAATGCAGCATCACCCATCTGATATTGTTCATACAGCTTCAAATGTGGCACACCATAGTAATCTTCTTTAAATTCCTTTTCATATCTAATGATTCCATAAATAATAAGATCTTCTACATATGTTCTATATTCTTCATTCTGTAGAACCCTTTGATAAGAAGATGTCTTAGTTAAATGACCATTTTCAAGTGCAAATAACTTTAAGTTCCTCTTTTTTTGACCAGGATCATAAAAATCCTGATTTAGACACTGAAAGGCATGCAATACGCTATCTTCATCTACCTCTTTAACTAACTTCAATATCTCTTGTTTTGCGGTTTCTAAAGTAATCTCATCATGATCCAATAGATATTTAGCAATCGCAAACTCATACACTCGCTTTAAAGGTAGCTTACTCGATAATTCCCTTATTACTCCTTCAAAAGCCTCGTCTAGTAATAGCCTTTTCAAGGAATCCTCTTTTTCTACTTTTGCTACAAATTGCAAATAGGTTTTTTCGCCATTAATAAACTTAATCGGATCTGGAGCTCCATCAAATTTCATATAATCCATTAATAAGAAAGGAATTTTACCTTGATTCATTTTCTTAAATTCAAAGTACTCTTCCTTCAAATACTTCAAAGAATTAAAGTTTTCCTTATCAATCTGCGCCAATATCCGTTCTTCAGAGATTTTATCCATTTGAATATGTGTACAACCTGGAATATTTGCAAAGCCAGTTGCAATAGCAACCTTCAAGCTCTCTTTATCATAATATCTACTACCATTCAAAGCGATGGCAATTAAGAACGTTTTACTATGATTCCCGATAAAATCAAGAACTGTTAGGAAACTCTTGTCTTTATGTTTACGTAGCCCCCGTCCTAGCTGTTGAATAAAAACGATCGGCGAATTAGTAGGTCTTAGCATTAATACGGTATTTACAGAAGGAATATCAACACCTTCATTAAAAATATCAACGGTGAAAATAAATTCTAAATCATCATGATCATCTTCTAATCTTTTTATATAATACGATCTCTGCTCGACTGAGTCATTTCCAGATAAACAGATACTTTGAATACCCCTACTATTAAATTCTTGTGCCATATATTGTGCATGTTCCACAGTTACGCAAAACCCTAAACCTTTTCTTTTGTCCCCGTCATGGCCATAGAAATTCATATTCTTATTAATAAAGTCGACTCTTTCGTTAACCTTTAATCTCTTCGTTATCTCCGCTACATCGTCAATATCTACATCACTTAAATCAATTCCCTCAATGTCGGTAATACCAAAATAATGAAAGGGAATAACCAGTTCATCCTCTAAAGCCTCATGTAAACGAACCTCCAAGGCAACATTATTATCAAATAGGTCAAAAACATTTTGTTGATCGCTTCTCTCTGGAGTAGCTGTCATTCCTAATGTGAATTGTGGGTCGAAATATTCTAGCACTGCTTGATAACTAGGACTGGTTGCATGGTGGGCCTCGTCAAAAATAATATATTCAAACTCGTCTCGTTTAAATTCTTCGTAACATTTAGACACCGTTTGTATGGTAGAAAAAATATAATCAGCATTTTTTTGCTTTTGATTCCCAGTCAGTAATCCAGATGTCAGTTTTTCATTAGGAAGGAGCTTTTTAAAGGTTTCTTTTGCTTTTTTTAATATTTCTTCTCTATGTACAATGAACAGTAATCTTTTAGGCTTGAATCCCTTTACGTCAAAAGCAGACATATACGTTTTACCCGTACCTGTTGCTGCTATAACTAAGGCCTTCTTTTCCCCAAACGATCTAATTCTTTCAAGGTTTTCAACCGCACGTTTTTGCATGTTATTAGGAATGATATATTCAGAGCTTTCATAAATAAATTGCTGCGTATTCGTATAGCCCTTTAATTTACTCAGAAACTCTTCATACTTACTAATAAAATTGTCATCCGCAACGACACTACTATTCCATAATCCATCATATTCCTTTAATACATCTTTAAGAAATTGAGCATCCTCTTTAGCAATAATCTCAATATTACTCTTAAGGGCACTTTGAGTAATATTAGAAGAGCCAATAATCACCTTATAACTATCCTTAAATTCAAAAATATACGCTTTCGTATGAAAACCAATCGCCTTATCCGTTTCAAAAATCTTCAAATGGATATTACTAAACTCATTTATTTTTTTTAACGCCTTCGCTTCAGTAAAATTCAGATAAGTAGAAGTAATAATCTTCCCCTTTACTCCCCTTTTTTCCGCGTTCTTGAAAGTATCCAACAAAAGCTGAAGACCACTATAATTAATAAAGGCCACGCTGAAATAAAACTTTTCACACTCATTTATTGAAGAGATTAATTCATTTAATAAATTACCCTTGTCTGAATTGACAATTAGCTTTTTCTCGATGCTCATGATTTGCTCCTGACTGTTTGATATATAAGGTTTTTTAGATATAAATGATTAATTCAATAACTCAAGAAACAATAATACATTTTTTCTGGTTTGTAATTAACAGAGAAAGTTTCTCTTCAACTGATGTTTGGAATAGTGTATCATACACATGTTTTAAAAAGGATATCCTTTTATACTAAATTGATTTTACAATTGAAGTGTTTCTTCTATTTTTTAACCCTAATTTCATTTGCTTCTACATAAATTTTCCCTTTCCCATTTTTTCATTTTGAAATAGCCTAAACTCAAACGGTATCTCTACGATTAGGAAGACTCTTTCCACTTCATCTAAATAATTAAAATATCCTATAATGAACTTATAAGAACTTAGTCATATATAACTTGTTATAGGTGAAATGATTTTTCCAATAAAATATCCCAATAGAATAACGCTAATGGGATGTTTTATTATCTTTTATAAATAAATAATTTAACTACTACTTTTATATAACTATTCTGGTTTTTAACTTATTAAGATGATCATTATCAGGTTCTTTACTCAGCCCCAGCTCAAGGTACTTTGAGGCTTCCTCATAATAATCTAATTTTAATAATAACCAACATAGTCTTGAACAATCAGTTGCATCCGCCTCATCTATTCTTTCTTTCATTTTTTCTACAAGTTTACTTAACATTATTTGTTGTTCTTCGATATCTAGTTGAAATATCCCCTGTGATATTAAATGATTAATCTTATTAGTAGCGTCACTAATTTCGGGAAACGGTATAATAGGAATCAAACATTTTTCAACTAAAGCATGTAGGTTAGAATATTATTCCCTTCTATTAGTCATATTTTCAACACTTGTAGAACCTCTTTTTACACCACGTCCAATGACTCCTCCATAATTCAAGACCAAGTTAGACTAACTTACTCAGGGCAATATTCAATCGCTTTTTTGTTATTTATATCGCTTAAGACCTTACTAAAAGCACTTGTTTGCTAAAGGCAACCAAGTGCTTTTATCGGGTTCTTGATAGAATAACTTATAAAGTCATTGTAACCATTTATTATACTATCCCATAGCAATACTATTAACTCTTTTCTATTCTTTTTCATCCATCTTCTGCTTTAAATATTCAGCAATTTCTGTTTGCCCAAATTCTCTAGCATATTCATATGCATCCATATTCTTAATATTCTCTCCCGTATATCTAATTGAAATATCTATTCCTTTTTCAACTAGAAACTCCACAACTTCTTTATGCCCACCATAAATCGCTCCAAATAATGGATTTCTTTTTACTAAGGTCACATCTAATTCTGCGCCTGCCTCTATTAAATACTTTACTATCTCCAAATGCCCCGCTCCTGCAGCCAATCTTAGAGGAGAAGCATCAAATATATCACCTTTTGTATTAACATCGATTCCTTTATGGATCAGATATTCTACTATTCCAAAATGTCCTTTCTTTGCTGCAACATGTAACCACGTACCAAATGGTGTCATTGAATGTAAAGATTCTGGATTATCACCTATTAAACGCTTTACTTCATTAATATCACCAAGCTTAATAGCATTTCTTATAGTTTTATTTAGACTTTTTTCATCCATAACATTACCTCCTGTATTTCTTGTACTAGCTATGTCTCCTAAATTTTCAAGAGCTTCAATAGACATTAGTCAATTCACAACATTCCCCAAAGCATTAATACTATGTTAGGTGCCCAAACAAATCTAAATAAACCAAAAATGGATAGTCCCTTTGATTTTCGCAAGGCTCTATCCACTTCTTCTTATATAAAAACGATTCTTACTTTATAACAAGATAAATAACTATTACCCTCAGCTTTTACCAATCTTCTTCATCTTCATCCCAGTTTTCTTTTGCCTCTTCAAGGCGTTCGATAAAATAGTCTAAGAAATTATCGGCTAGTTTAACACCATACCCCTCCTGATTATCCCACGTAATAACTGGGCATTCTCCATTCATCATTTTA
Organism: Peribacillus aracenensis; assembly: GCF_025175645.1. NCBI lineage: Bacteria > Bacillati > Bacillota > Bacilli > Caryophanales > Bacillaceae > Peribacillus > Peribacillus aracenensis. The sequence goes on along the minus strand of NZ_JANZMJ010000018.1, from coordinate 66,479 downwards.
TTAGTATCGAGGCAATAGGCAAATTCATCAATATCTTCTATAACCACAAGTCCATCGATTAAACCATAATACTTTTGATGATCTTTGGTAGCAGTCACTACTGATGCACCTACTAAATCATATCCAATTATATCAATACCAAAACTTCCACCTGAGCCATAGTTTTTTAAGAACCATTTGTAGCTTTCCGGTAATGGGACTTGTAATTTTTTTTCAGTTTCTTTAACTTGATCTTCACTTACTCCACCCGTAAAATCATCATCTTCGACATACTGCTTAATAAATTCCTGTATAGCTGAATATTTCACCAAAATCACCTTCTAATATTGAATTTCAAAGTCCTTTCAAATATATTGGTTCTTGTTATCCATTTAAAAGGTAATCATAATAATACGGTTAACTCAGAAAAGCCTTGAAAGACCTACGCTTTCAAGGCATAATTTTAACTTATCTATACCGCCAATTTATCTCCCCATCTTCATGTATTGCCGGTAAATATATTCCCTTTTTATTTTGATGCTCATCAATAATAAACCAATTATCATCGTTCAGCCAATCTTCATTAAAACTATCTTCCTTGAATTCTTTCTCCTCATTAACAAGAGCCGCTAGAAAATCTTTATATTTTTTTATATTTTCATTGGCTATGATAGATCCATAAAACCACAGGCCTTCTTTATAATCATTCTGTATTTCACCCAAACATTCATTACGGAAATATAAGAACATAACCTCACTCCTTTGGAGAAATTATTATAAACTTGCTAGGAACTTCTCCTCTTATTAAATATTCATTATCCCTTTCGGTCCAAGTTAACGCTCTTTTCTTCCAAAAATCAGAAGAAGAATCATTATTGATTAATTTCTTAATTTGCTTTTGAGATAGTACTGCAACATTGTTTACTTCTCCGTTTCTTATTGCTTTTCTCAATGCAGAGATATCTAATTCTATTAAAGTATCCCCATAACCTTCTATTATATTTTTGTTAATCGTAAAACTGGTATAAGGGCTATTCGATTTTGCCCCCTTTCTAAAACCACCTAAAATGTGCTCTGTAACAGTAACTTGACGTCCTTTATACAATCCCGAAGGGTTTGCAGGAACCAAATTACCTGACTCTGCAATAAAAGGCTTACCTATTCCATTAGGTCTTTTAGGAGAATGTAGTAAACTATCCCCTCTATATAAATTACTACCTTGATTAACTATTCCCCTACCACTAATCTCAGACTCCACTTTCGCCATAGAAATTAACTGTTCTTTTAATCCAGCACCATTAACCACATTATAAGGTACACCCCCTGCCAACGACAGTTGGTTTTTAGGATTGTATGGCAATAGGTTAGGAATTGAGGCCAGTTCTTTTGCCTTCGTAACGCCTTTAACTGCAGCGGCTTTGGTTGTCGCTACACCAGTTTTCGTTACGGCTCCTGCGCCTTTTGTTCCTACTACTGATGTGACGACTGTTCCGAGGGCATAGGTTACCCAATGAGACCGGGAATAGGCATCGCCATTTACCATATCCCGTTCATATGAGTCGGAGATGGATTTTGATATATATTTATAGGTTTGAATCGGGTGCATGATTGAGTTTGCTACACCTTCGACCGTTTCCCCAGGGTCTGTGACAAAGTCCCAAACTCCTGTCACGAAGTCTTTTCCTACATCAAAAAGGCCTACGCCGATTCCTTTTGCAATGTCTGCTGTTTGCTTAGCCGATTCTAGCTGCATGACATATTGCTGCTGGGTGGGCGCTAAGTTTTCATACCCGATCTTTTTGGCGATTTTGAGGAACTCATCTGGATCTGTTACATGTTCTAGTTGTGCCTTCAAATCCTTGATCCGGCGATTCTCCGCTTCCTCTTTCTTAACCTTCAGATATTGCGCGCTCTCTTTTTTCCTGACTTCCAGGTTTCTATAGGCTTCACTATTTTTATAGGCTGTGGCATTAAAGTAGAGAGGGGATACTACTCCTCCCCTTGTGCTGGAGACTTTCAATTGCTCCATGAGTGCCGTCACTGCCGCTTGGTCCGCTTCTGATTTGGCATATTCAGCCGTCCACCTATGATCGATTTCGTTTACTTTGTCTATCGTTTGGTTCCGTTTCCTTTCAGCTTTCTCCATATTCTCAAAGAACGCATCATCGGAAAAGGGTTCTAACTGAATGATATCATCAATTCCAGCCATTATTTTTTTCAAATCATTTTTTTGGGCTGTGACCATTTCCTTGGAATTTCGACTGGCGCTTTCCAGCTCTTCCTCTAAAAAAGGGACCGTGACCACGGTTTCACTCAGGTTCGCTTCGATTGTATCTCCTTGAACTCCACTTAAAAAGGCAACATGCCGATCGATCAGACGTAGCCAAGAATCCACAACATCGATCTGTGCTTTGTAAAATCCTTTAATGGCCTCTGCGCCTTGGCCCTGCAGCTCATCATCCAAATGAACGATACTCCTAAATCCTTTTTTTAATTCCGTGAGCTGTTCTTTAAGATCCTTATATTGTCCGACACGCGTTTGCATGGCAGAGACTAGTGTTTGAGATTCGTAAATCATCGACATAATAGAAAGTCCTTTCAACTACTTTTCTTATAACTTGATTTCATTTATATGTAATATTTTTATTCACTGTAAAATTATGGACTAAATATATTTTAGAAGAGTTTCTATATTTATTCAAGAATTGAAGGGGATTTCACTAAACAATTGTTTTATCAATAGGTTCATTCTTACCAATGTGAATGATTGATGCAAGTACTTACACGACAAGCGAAAAGACGCGCTGACCAAAAGAAAAGCTGGGTGATTAAAAGCCGGTTTTCTAAATAAAAAAAGACCCCAAACCAACAAGGTTGTGAGCTCTTAACCTAAGCCTAAAACAATTTGAGACGCTGTAATGATGGCTAGCGACACTGACCATCAATGCGAGTTCTTCAGTTGCGCAGGTTGGGAAGTAGTTCATTTTTTCACATATTTACACTTTATATTTAATGAGATTAATTAAAAATTAGATTCAATAGTAACGTGATGAGATTGTAGATAATTAACACCCATTAAAAACAACGTAATTAACAGTGGCTTTACTCGTTATGTAAGTAATATCGGTCATTACGGTACAGGGTATTTAGAGGTTGTAATAGCTAGCGATGAAGATATCGAGAAGGCAAAGCATTTTATTCATATGAGTTATGACACAAGTGTAATCCTAAAAGCTGTTGAATTAGCACTACATAAAAATCAACGGGCTTGCGTAATGCTTGCCCGTTACTTGAATCTAGTTTTTATAGATTTAATTTCTTTTTAACCTCTTTAGACAAATCATCAGCTTCAATCACCTCAGGATCTCCGGTATATCCATCGAGACTTCTAGGAAGACGTAAAAGCGTTCCTTTTTTGTATGGTTCTTCAACATAAAAATATACAACCTTTTCTTTCCCATTCTCATCGAATCCTTTTACATTATAAACATATTGCCCCTCATTATTAGTTTGTTCTGCTTCTTCATCGATTTGCACATAATAATCTTTTTCATACATCACTTCTTTTTTACCACAACCGACTAACATAAAAGTCGCTAGACAACTAAATATCGCTAATGATTTAATAATTTTCATATTTACTCCTCCTCGTATGATAAGCTTCAAATGAAGGTCACATGCTTCATTCAGTAGCTACTGCTGAAAACCATATTTTTATTTTTCAAATCTCACTTTTAACCAGATTTCCGCTGTTAGTCGCCTTTTTTGTAGTGCTGAGGCACTTTTCCATATGTGCCTATACGCCATAATAACTCGATCGGACCCATCTTAAATCGCTTAAGCCACATGGCACTATAAATCATTTGAAGAATTAATATTCCTGCAGAAATCATTATTAATGTTGTTAAATGAACATGATTGTTCAAATTAAATATAGAGTCAATGCATATAATCAAGAAAGTTTGCATTAAATAATTTGTCAATGCCATTCTCCCTATATTCTTCAAAGGAGAAAGCCATTTTTTTACTGTTGTCCGCTGAAGAAGTAGCGTCAACGTTGTAACATAAAACAGGCTGACAGCGAGTCCGCCAACAGTACCAGCCACATCGATCATACCAGTGGTTGATGTAATCCTGTACTGCAAGTATAAAGATATTGGGATAGCTGCCAAAGCTATCAATTGCAGTCGGCGAATGGTCTTTTTATACCTATTTAGACTCTCAAAAACTTGTAATTGCCCAACACATAAACCAAGTAAAAACATTGTAAAAATCATAAACACATAGCCGATCCAAAGAGATGGAATCAACAGAATGACTGCGATTATAAAATTTGTTTTAGGTTTGAATTTATAAAATGGAATTAAAATAAAGCCGCATATGGCATAAGGAAGTAACGCTTCCCCTGGCTGGAAGAGATGATGAATAAATCCAATAGCTAATAAAATTAGCAACCGACGGATAAATAGTTTTCTTCCATTGTTCCCATTTGCGTTGGCTCGGAATAGAAACAGATAAAAGCCAATTCCAAATAAGAAAGAAAAAATCGGGAAAAATCGCTGACCCACGCCATAATCCAAAACGACCCTTACAACATAATCAAGTGTTCCCTGTTCAGGGATAAGGTAGTTAATCATTTGTGTAATGTTAATCAGAATAATTCCTATTAGGGCAAAGCCACGCAAGAAATCTAATTCATCTATTCGTTTCATAAATATCACTCCGCCTATCAAGTAGTCTAAGATAACAGTATGGAAAGAGGATTAAAAGAAATCCTCTTCCATTTGCTGTTTGCATATTAATTTGCCAGTTTGTTTAAATAACTCCGTCGAATGATGAAAAAACTTATAACAAATAGCAGTAAAAATATACCTACACCGAGCGCTGTCATTTGATAGAATGTAGATGAAATATAGTTGCGCATACTAAACATCGCTACAAATAAAACAATAGCTGCGATGGTAAACGGGATAAAAGTTAAAGTGGCCAACTCCCTCGTTACAACAGAAGATAGTTCTTTAACAGAAAGACCAATTTTTCGAATGCCCGCATATTTTTCCTTTTCTTCTGCGAGTGACGTTTGCAGGTAGAAATAAAGAATACTCATTGCTGCGCTTAAAAAGATCAAACTCAACATAAATCCGATGAAAAACATGATACTCTTCACAAATTTTTCCGCATCATATAAATCAATTTTAGAAGCTGTTAAGCGAATATCCGGCTCTGTATGAACCCGTGATAAAATGGTTTCAGCTACTTCTACCTTGTCCGTCCAATGATCTGCCTCATAAGCAAACACTTTATAAACTGGATAATCAATGGTTTCATATACGTCATCAGGAACGATAAAATATGCATTTCGTAAACCTGTTGATAAAATATTTTTTTCTTCTAGACCGGCATAATGAAGTTCTCCAAACGGGTAATCATGAATGATTTCAGTATTTGGACGTACCCCCTCATTACCGGCTGCAACATAATACTCGTTATCCCCTAGTTTTATCGGCTTATGCAAACCAAGAGCATTATAATTCGAAACGGACATAAAGCCAATCCGATGTTCATCCTCGGCTTTGAAGGCTGAATAATCGGCAGTATACTTCCCTTCTTTGCCTAATGTTTCTTCAATAAACGTAATATCTTCCTTCTCGGCCTCCGATGTGTTACTAGGAAGGGAGATATATTGGAAGCTGTAAGGATATACGGCCTCAGTATTTTCCTTCACATTATAGTAGGAGCTATATAGAACGCTTGTACATACAAAAACACCAAGCAGTAAAACCGTTAAAAGGTATATGATATGCGCATGGGAACGTCCTTTTGCCTTTAAGTTGGAAACAAACAGCATATTCGTTTTTCGAAAATATGATGGTCTTCTTTGCAATAGACGAATGGCCCGCAGCGCACCTTGAGTAATTATGAAATAAAGGGATAATAATAGGCTGGCAATTAGAGCAATATAGCCGAGCGATTCAAAAGACTTTATCCAACTCATTTCCTTGATTATTGACACGAGTAAAAAGGCACTGACAATAGCGGATAGCACTAGTTTCAATGGTGCTGATGCAATGAGCCTTTCCTGTGTCACATCTGATTTTAAGAGCTGTACGATTTCTTCTTTTTTAATAAAGCGTGTCATCCATTTTGATACAACAATAAATAAAATACCGAATAAAACAATCGTTAACATGATGGATTGTAAGGGTACATACATACCAAAGCTATCCGCACGTAATATCCTTTTAGCCACCATTAAAAATAACGGTGCGATGATAAGTCCGAGTGCAATCGCTGTGATAATTGCTGCTCCGGCAACAAGCATATTTTCTCTAAAAACCATTTTGCGGATTTGCTTCATGGAGGCACCCGTCATCATAAATACGCCAAGCGTTTTTGTTTTCTTTTTTAAAAAAGCAAACAGCGAATAAATGATAAAGACAAATGAGAAAATATAAATAAAGAAGCTGGCAAGCATCATTGTTATTCCCAGTGTGCTTGTGGTATCAACTTCCGCCATCATCGGATGGAAAGCTGTTGTCGAAAAAAGAAAAAAGATGAGAATCGAGAACACACTGCTTAAAAAGTAAGAAATATACGTCGATTTGTCTCGTAAAATATTTTGGACGACAATATGATTAAAACTCATGCCGACCACCGCCTAAAAACGTGAGGGTATCCATAATTTCTTGATAAAATTGCTGTTTGCTTTTACCCCGATGTATCTCATTAAAAAGAACACCGTCTTTTATAAAAATGACACGCTGGGCAAAACTGGCAACATAAGCATCATGCGTCACCATTAATATGGCTGTGTTAAAAGACTTGTTAATCGATTCAAACAATCCCATCACATTATTTACGGCTTTAGAATCTAAGTTTCCAGTTGGCTCATCTGCTAGCAATAAGCTTGGTTCATGAATGACCGCTCTTGCAATCGCCACACGTTGTTTCTGTCCTCCTGAAATTTCAAATGTACGCTTTTTTAAAATCTCTCCAATCCCCAAAAAATCGATAATATTCGTTAAACGCTGTTTCATTTCTTTCTCATCTATGGAATCAAGTGTCAATGGCAATAAAATATTTTCTTCTACTGTTAATGTATGAACCAGGTTAAAATCTTGAAAAACAAAACCAAGTTCTGTTCTTCGAAATTTTGCCAATTCATCCTCATTTAACTCATATGGATTTTTGGAATTGATGGTAATAATCCCATTGGTAGGCCGATCAATTGTGGAAATGCAATTAAGGAATGTTGTTTTCCCACTGCCAGATGGTCCCATCACGGCAACAAATTCATTTTCAGCTAAATGAAAATCGATCCCTTTTAATGCCTTATATGTGATTTCTCCTGTGTATTCTTTTTGAAGTTGCTTTACGCCTAAAATCGTGTTTGCCATATGCAATTCACTCCTTTGTATCTTTCGTTGCTTTTAGTATAGCCTCTCCTCCTGCTCCCTAAAATCTTTGAACATGACAGCAAGATGACAAAATTGTCATAATTAAAACGGCTAACCTTTGGCAGCCGTTTCTATATTTCCCGAAAAATCAATGATAAAAGTTGTTTCATGATGGGCGGAATATAACTTGTATGGATGATTTAATGTTGACAGAATTTTTTTTACTAAATAAAGCCCGATACCAGTCGCTTCAACCTTAGTACGGCCTTTCGTACCTGTGTAAAACAATTCAAAAACACGGTTTATTTCGTTTGCAGCTATCGTTTCCCCTTTGTTTTTGATCAATAGTTGACCATTGTCATAATGAATCATAACGGAAGATTGCTTCTCTCCATATTTGACAGCATTACTCAATAGCTGGTAAATCACAACCTTTGTCCATTTACGATCCGAATAGATCCATACGTCATCTTGTATCGTAATTTTTGGAAAGATTTCTTCCTCAATGAAGTAATCCTTTAAATCATTAACCACTTCCTGTATGACACCTTTTAATGGAATCGGCTCTATCTTTAGATCTGCTAATAATTTCGTGGAGCGGCTATAAGTCAGCAGCTGATTTAAAGAGAAATTCAGTTTATCGCATTCTGCTTTAACTTTTAGCCATTCCACAAGTAAACCTGGTTCCTTCGACTGATTGGATTGTACTAGCAATTGAATGACAGAAAGGGGCGTTTTCATTTGATGAACAGCATGAGAAATCAACAATTGCTGTTCATCTAATACAGCTTTATGCTCGGCTTCTTTTGAAAGGAGGAGGGACTGTATGGATTGCATTTGTGCCGCATATTCCTTTTCAATTGGAGCAGCCGGCTGGTAAATCAAAAGGCTGTCTGTCGTCATATTCTTGCCATTTAAATGTAGATACATTTTTTTTCGGCGTACATAACGAATGAACAGGAAAATGGCTAGGAATGTAAGGGATAAAAAGACAAAATATGCATAATGATTTTCCAAACCATCCAGCCGCTGAATGACAATTGGCAAGCTAATAAATGAAATAATATATAGGATAATAAAGCTTAAATGATCCCGTAAAAACAGCTTCATATGCTTTTCTCCCTTAACTGATAGCCAATTCCCCGGATTGTTATAATTTCAAGCGAAGAATTAATCGCTTCTAGCTTCTTTCTCAACCTTTTAATATTAACGGTAAGCGTATTTTCCTCTACAAACGCCTCTTCATCCCAAATAGATGTAAGCAACTGTTGCCTTGTGACAACATTAGGGAATGTTTCAAGAAGGATTCTACAAAGCTGAAGTTCCTTTACAGTCAATAGCTCCTCACCATAAGATGTATATAATCGAACAGTATCCAAGTTTAAAGATGTGTCTCCCTCTTTTAAAATGTGAGTTTGCGATTCTTGTGCATATTCACCGTATACACGACGAATTTGGCCGTTTATTTTTGCCACTACAACATCCATTAAAAAAGGCTTTGTAATGAAATCATCTGCCCCATTTTCAATTCCATACACTTGATCCAGCTCACTCATCCTAGCTGAGAGAATTATGATAGGACAATTCGATACCTTTCTTATTTTGCGAGACCAATAATAGCCGTCAAAGTAAGGGAGATTTATGTCCATTATGACAAGGTGCGGTTGAAAATCTTGAAAAACATCGAGCACCTTTTCAAAATCCACTATAATGTGGCAGTCATAGCCGTATTTCCCAAAATGGTTTTTTAATGCATTGGCAATATGCATTTCATCTTCAACAATTAATATCTTATACATCAAATTCTCCTTCAAAAAGTTCCAGGGTTTTTATTATTTTTAACTACCACTTTAATATAATTTTCTATAAAGGTCTTTGTAAAGCGGAACAACGCAACCATTTCAAGATGTCCTTTCTTGACAGCTACCTGTAACCACGCACCAAATAAAGTCATTGTGCTCAAAATTTCCACCTATTAATCGTTTTACTTCATTAATATCACCAAGTTTAATTGCATTCCTTTTTGCTTTGTTTACACCTTTTTTATCCAAAACATACCCTCCTTACATTCAATTATCTCCTATTAGCTAATTCACTTAGTTCTTTAAGAGCTTCAAAAGACCATAATCGATTCACAACATTCCAAAGCATCAATACTATGTTGTCCTATTCCAGCATTGGGTGCCCAAATACTAAATAAAAAAATGGATAGTACCTTTGACTTCCGAAAGGCTCTATCCACTTCTTACTTTATAGCAGATCATGATAAATAACTATTACCCTCAACTTTTACCAATCTTCTTCATCTTCATCCCAGTTTTCTTTTGCCAATTCCAGGCGTTCGATTAAATAGTCTAGGAAATTATCGGCAAGCTTTCGGCCATAGCCTTCCTGATTATCCCACATAATAACTGGGCATTCTCACTCCAAAAAGTCCACCGTAACCATAATTTCTTAAAAACCACTTGTAGCTATCCGGTAATGAGACTTGTAATTTTAGTTCAGTTTCTTTTACTTTGTCTTCACTTACTCCACCAGTAAAATCATCACCTTGACCATATTCCTTTATAAATTCTTGTAACTTAGAATAATTCAACCAAATCACCCTTCTAATCTTAGATATCGTATTGCAAGGCTCTCCACCTAAATCCTTGAGATGATGATATTTATACTGTTTCATTCATTCCTTTCGGGTAACTTTACAACTCTATATTAGTTATAAAAAAACCTCGACTGACTTTGCCAATCGAGGTCCGCAGAATTTATCCTTTGAATATTTCTGGAATTTTATCTCGCCAGACTACTAGTAATTCTATAAATTGCTTTGTTTCTATCGTATTTTCATGAGGCTCTTCAATTCTATAAAAGTTTTCAACAATTGTTACATCTTTTTTTATGTGTACACTTGTAGCATTTAATTCAATTTCAAAGTCCTCATATGTTCCGTTTAAAACCTTTTCGATATATTCTATATATTCATCGACTTGGTCTACTGTTGCAATATTCTCAATGAAATCTGAGAAAAGACAAATTTCTTCCGGCAAAATTATTCCTAAATCGCCAAATGGATCTTTCTTAAACTCATATGAATATTTCATATGTTTTGATCCCCTTTTAGATTATTTTTTATATAATGGATATGCAGTTGCAATTGATCCATCTTTATTCAAGTACATTTCTACTTTAATACCTGATGAAGTAATACCCCTATATTTATTTGAGGCGATTTGTTCTTTAGATTGGTAAGCCTCATTAATAGCTTTTAATACTTCGGCACGGTTCCACTCTTTTGGGAAGAAACTTGAATCTGCTATTTTTTTAACACCATCAATCTCGACCTTCGCCATATAAACTCCGTTTTTATCAGGTTTCTTTTCTGTACCTGAAACTATCTTACCACCCATCATACTCTCGTGATGATAACCAACAGCTTTCCCACGCCGGTTAATCTCTCCATGATAAACATGCCTCATAGTATCTATAGTAAACTTTTTCCCACCATCTCCATTGACTTGAGACTCCACTTTCGCCATCGTAATTAATTGTTCTTTTAACCCCGCACCATTAACCACATTATAAGGTACTCCACCTGCCAACGACAGTTGGTTTTTAGGGTTGTATGGCAATAGGTTAGGGATAGTGGCCAGTTCTTTTGCTTTCGTAACGCCTTTGACGGCAGCTGCTTTTGTTGTCGCTACACCAGTTTTCGTTAAGGCCCCCGCGCCTTTTGTTCCTACTACTGATGTGACGACTGTTCCGAGGGCATAGGTTACCCAATGAGACCGCGAGTAGGCATCGCCATTAACCATATCCCGTTCATATGAGTCCGAGATGGATTTTGAAATATATTTATAGGTTTGAATCGGGTGCATGATTGAATTTGCGACGCCTTCAACCGTTTCCCTAGGATTTGTGACAAGGTCCCAAACTCCTGTCACGAAGTCTTTTCCTACATCAAAAAGGCCTACGCCGATTCCTTTAGCAATGTCAGCCGTTTGCTTGGATGCTTCTAGCTGCATGACATATTGCTGCTGGGTGGGCGCTAAGTTTTCGTACCCGATCTGTTTGGAGATTTTGAGAAACTCATCCGGGTCAGTTACATGATCGAGTTGGGCCTTTAAGTCTCTGATCCTTCGATTCTCTGCTTCCTCTTTCTTAACCTTCAGATATTGCGCAGTCTCTTTTTTCCTGACTTCCAGGTTTTTATAGGCTTCACTATTTTTATAGGCTGTGGCATTAAAATAGAGAGGGGATACTACTCCTCCTCTTGTACAGGATACTTTCAATTGTTCCATGAGTGCCGTCACTGCCGCTTGGTCCGCTTCGGATTTGGCATATTCAGCCGTCCACTTATGATCGATTTCGTTTACTTTGTCTATCGTTTCGGTCCGTTTCCTTTCAGCTCTTTCCATATTCTCAAAGAACGCATCATCGGAAAAGGGTTCTAACTGAATGATATCGTCAATTCCAGCCAATATTTTTTTCAGATCATATTTTTGGGCTGTGACCATTTCCTTGGAATTTCGACTGGCGCTTTCCAGCTCTTCCTCTAAAAAAGGGACCGTAACCACGGTTTCACTCAGGTTAGCCTCGATTGTATCTCCTTGAATTCCACTTAAAAAGGCAACATGCCGATTGATCAGACGCAGCCAAGAATCCACGACATCGATCTGTGCTTTGTAAAATCCTTTAATGGCCTCTGCGCTTTGACCCTGCAGCTCATCATCCAAATGAACAATACTCTCAAATCCTTTTTTTAATTCCGTGAGCTGTTCTTTTAGGTCCTTATATTGTCCGACACGCGTTTGCATGGCAGAAACTAGTGTTTGAGATTCGTAAATCATCGACATTATGGAAAGTCCTTTCAACTTCTTTTCTTATAACTAGATTTCATTTGTATGTAATAATTCTATTTATTGTTAAATTATGGTTTAAATATATTTTAGAAGAGTTTCTATATTTATTCAAGAATTGAAGGGGAATTGGACAGTGTTTTTAATAGTAGCTAGACGATGGGCGATCACAAAGTTAAACCGATACGTAAATAAAGGCTATTCCCGTTGAAGGAATAGCCCTTTCTTTGTATCAAAATTAAAATGCCGGTATGGCCGTTTCACTATATTTCTCTTCTAAAAATTTGCGTACTTCCGGGCTTGTCATGGCCTTGGCCAACTTTTGGACTGGCTCGGAATCTACGTTATCCTTGCGTGCCACTAATGTAATCGCAAAGTCATTTTCAACACCTTCTGTGAGAAGAGCGTCATTTTTTGGTGTCAAACCAAGCGGTGCGGCGTAAGCAGGTGTTATCACGATTGCATCTGCTTCATCATACGTTCTCGCCAGCATTAATAAATCGACTTCTTTAAACTTATAGTTTTTAGGGTTCTCAGTAATATCAGACATTGTATAGTATGGACCCTTTTTTTCCTTTAGAGTGATAACTTTATGCTGTGCAAGCAATGCCAATGAACGATCGATATTCGACACATCATTTGCAATGGCAATAACGGCACCCTCTGGCAATTTATCCATTGAATCGTATTCTTTGGAATACACCCCATAATTGGCAAAATAAATCGGTTTCACTGGTACAAGATCGGCATTTTTGTTTCGATTGAATTCCTCCATATATGGAACGTGTTGGAAGAAGTTCACATCCACTTCTCCTGCCGCTAGTGCGGTGTTAGGCTGCACATTATCACCTAAGACAACCATTTCCAGGTTAATGCCCTCCTTTGCCAGCTTTGGTTTCACAAGCTCTAGGATTTCCGTCATTGGGGGAATGAGTGAGGCCACTTTCAATGTTACCTCTTCCTTCTCCTGATTCTGTGCATTTTCTTTCTCTTTTCCTTCATTCGCCTTTCCGCACCCTACTAAAAGCAACATGATTGCTGCCATGAGAAAGAGTATTTTTTTCATGATGTTTCCCTCCATTATTTATCTTTTATCAATCATTCTGGCTACAGCCGTTCCAATGAATTGGATAAGCTGCACTAGAATGATCATAATGATAATCATATAAATCATTAACTCTGTTTTAAACTGCTGATAGCCATACCTGATGGCAAAATCGCCGATACCGCCGCCCCCGACCACTCCCATGATCGTTGAATAGGAAATAAAGCTGATAATCGATGTTGTCAGTCCGAGGACAAGCCCTGAACGGGCCTCCACGTAAAGAAATTTAAAGATGACATCCTTAACAGAAGCCCCCATGGAAATGGCTGCCTCGATCACACCCTTTGGCACATCCAATAAAGATTGCTCGACCAACCGCGAATAATGGGCAATGGCAATGATCGCCAATGGAACGCAAGCAGCTGCTGTACCAATGGCTGTGCCGATTATGAGTCTTGTAAACGGGATTAAAAAAACAACCAATAATAAAAATGGGAAAGAACGGATAATATTGACAAATAAATTCAAAATAGAGAAAGCCCACCGATTTTCAAGCAAATGCCCCTTCCTACAAAGAAATAGCAAGGTACCGACAGGCAATCCAATCAAAATCGCAGCTAAAATGGACACACCAACCATGGTAATGGTTTCTCCAATTGACCGCCAAATTTCTGCCTCATATTGAACTAAAATCTCAGGCATGACCCAGCCCACCATTCTCTGCTAATTGTTCGATGAAGTATTCTGGACGATTATCCTTTTTTTCAATCCCAGTTGGTTCGATTATGATAGTGTCATAGATTTCTCCACCTTCCATGATCGTTACACGATTGCATATACTTTTAATGACATCCAGCTCATGACTGACAATGACAATCGTCACACCGAAGCGTTTGTTTATGTTCTCCAGCACGTCCAATATTTCAGCCGTTGTATTTGGATCAAGAGAAGAGGTCGGTTCATCACATAATAATACTTGCGGGTTATTTGCCAATGCCCTTGCAATGGCAACACGCTGCTTTTGCCCCCCGCTTAATTGTGCAGGATATCTCTCCATCTCACCCTCCAACCCGACAAATTGAAGACACTCTACAACACGGCTCCGACGTTCTTTCCTTGGGTAATTTGCCAGCTCTAAAGAGGCTGCCACATTGTCATAAACCGTTTTATTTGCCACAAGGTTAAAATGCTGAAAGATCATGCCAATCGACTTCCGTGCCCCTCGAAGTGCTTTATTGTTCAATGTGGTCAACCTTTGGCCGTTTACCTCCACTTCGCCCTCATCTGGGGTCTCCAACAAATTCATTAGCCGCAGCAACGTTGATTTCCCTGCTCCGCTTGCTCCGATTATTCCATGAATTTCACCTTTAGGTATTGTTAAAGTAACAGACTTAATTGCCTGAAACTGTGAAAATTTTTTACTCACTTGATGCAGGTTAATCATAAAATCCCACTTTCCATTTGTTGAAAGGTAAGCATAGCGCTCCTCATTATCGTTTCATCAAAGAAACACAACTCATTCTATCAACTAATGAGGACCTAATGCAAAGACACAAATTAACAGTTAGAAAGGATAGATGAACAGTGAGGAATCCCTGTTTACATCTATCCTTTTGTACGACATTTTTCGTTAACGGGTTTACTTGAAAGTTTCATTGATTCTTTACTTCCGTTATTTCGACGACACCACCAGAAACCGGACAATTTGATCCGAGAAGTTAAACCAGTAATGGGCTTTTCGAGCATCGAACATGAATGACTGCTGTTCATGGAGTTCTGTTCTCTCTCCCTCTATTTCAACGGTTAACTTCCCTTCAATAATGAATATAAACTCATGTCCGCTATGGGAAAAGGCGCTTCCTTTATTTTCCCCTGGTTTTAAGGTGACAAGAATGGGCGAAAAAACAGCATCACGAATGCCGCTGGATAAATTCTGATAATGAAATTGTTCATGATTATAATCTGAATTTTCTTGGGAGCGGTCCTCAGAAAAGAAGAAACTTGGGTTGACATCCAATGTATCAGCGATTTTTTTTAATGACTCTAATGTGACGCTTGATTTTCCCCGTTCTACTTGTGATAAAAAACTGATTGAAACGCCTGTTTGTTCAGCCAGACTCTTTAATGTTAGTTTCCGCTCTTTCCTCAATAATTTCATTTTTTTCCCGATTGAATCAAAAGGCATACAGATGCCCCCTTTTTTACATAGTATCTAGCTACATTATACATGACAAGTTTTGATGAATGTTCCGTCATTAATCGCTTACCAAAAAAATATTGACAGAAAATTTGTAATTATTTAAAATGAAGGAAATCATTAATTGAAGTGATACTTCAATTTTTAAAGGGGTGGCTCAAGATGGAGAAGAAACAAATGCGGCGAATTTTAGTCGCGAGTTTAGTCGGAAGTTCGATTGAGTGGTTTGACTATTTTTTATATGGGACCGTTTCAGCTCTCGTGTTTAACCAGATATTCTTCGTGAATGAGGATCCGACAATCGGGCTGTTGCTTGCCTATGCATCCTTTGCGTTAGCATTCTTCATCCGCCCTTTTGGAGGTGTGATCTTTAGCCATATCGGCGATCGTATCGGGAGAAAGAAAACACTTGTTTTAACACTTAGTTTAATGGGGGTTGCAACATTTGGGATGGGGCTTCTGCCTACGTATCAAGCCGTTGGCATTTGGGCGCCGATTTTATTAATCACGTTGCGCTTAGTTCAAGGTCTGGGAATTGGCGGTGAATGGGGTGGCGCGCTTTTATTGGCCGTTGAATATGCTCCCGCTGAGAAACGGGGCTTGTTCGGAGCTATTCCTCAGATGGGAATTACAATAGGAATGCTGCTTGGAACCGTTGCCTTATCTATTATGACAATGCTTCCTGAAAACGCATTCATGACTTGGGGATGGCGTATACCATTCATTTTTAGTGCTTTGCTTGTATTTTTTGGTCTATGGATTCGTAAAGGAATTGATGAAACTCCGTCTTTCAAAAAAGTAAAGGAATCCGGAGAAGTTCCAAAGCTGCCGATTGTAGAAACTCTTAAGCATTATTGGCGTGAAGTGCTTATCGCCGTGGGAGCCAAAGTGGTAGAAACCGCACCATTTTATATTTTCAGCACATTTGTCGTATCATATGCCACTTCAAATCTCGGTTTCTCACGGACTGCTACATTAACTGCAGTCATGATTGCAACAATTATAGCAACGATTTTAATACCATTCATGGGGAAGTTATCCGATACAATTGGCCGCAAAAAGCTGTTCATTGGCGGAACGATTGGGATGGCACTGTTTGCATTCCCATACTTCTGGTTGCTGGAGCAAAAATCGGTCCTGCTATTAATCGTTGCGACAGTGATCGGTTTAGGGGTTATTTGGGCTCCCATCACAGCTGTTCTTGGAACGATGTTCTCGGAAATTTTCGATGCAAAGATCCGTTATACCGGCATCACGCTTGGATATCAAATCGGGGCAGCTCTGGCAGGTGGAACAGCGCCGCTAGTTGCAACGGCTTTACTTAATAGATTTGATAACTCCTATGTTCCTGTCGCCATTTATATTATTTTTGCATCTGTCCTGTCACTAGCAGCGATTTGGGCAGTTAAGGATCGCAGCAATCAGAAATTAGACGAAACGCATAATAGTAGTGCCATGTAATCTATGGTTTTTACTTCAAGGAGGACAATTGAATGTTAGTTATAAGTGAAAAGGAAATTCAACAATCATATGGAATGAAAGACGCAATAGCGGATGTAAAGGCGGTATTGCATGCACATGGTGCTAGAAAAATAGACAACCCTCATCGCACAGTACTTGCTTTCCCTCAACACGAGGCATCGGCACTTTACATGCCTAGCGCTGATTTATCTGAAGAAGTTTCGGCGGTCAAAGTCGTAACGATTTTCCCGAAGAACCCTTCAAGGGAGATGGCCACAACACAAGGAGTCATCTTGCTGTCAGATGCAGAAAATGGCGAACATTTAGCATTGTTGAATGCCTCCTATTTAACACGTCTTAGAACGGGGGCATTGAGCGGTATTGCCACAGACCTTCTTGCTCGTAAAGACGCCCGGGTACTCACGATCATCGGAACGGGAGCTATGGGATTTGAACAAGCAATCGGGGTGTTGGCCGTAAGGGACATTGAACGTATTTTATTAGTGAATCGCACACGAGAGAAAGCGGAGAAGTTCGGTGAAAAGCTGCGCGCATTCGGAGTAACCGTTCCTTTTGAAGTTTACGAAGATGTTTCAGCAGCTGTTCGTCAAGCAGATATTATTTGCTGTGCAACCCGCTCGAACGAGCCTGTATTTAATGGGCAGGATGTAAAGCCGGGCACGCACATTAACGGAGTCGGATCTTATTTGCCGGATATGAAAGAAGTGGACCATACCACGGTTTCACGCGCCGCTAAAATTATCGTCGACGATTTGGCGGGCGTGAAGAATGAAGCAGGAGAACTCATACATGCAGCCAATCAAGGAAATTGGTCGTTTAATGATATTCATGGCGAGCTTTATGAACTCGTAATGCTGACCAAAACAGGCAGGGAAAATGAAGAGGAAATTACCTTCTTTAAATCGGTCGGTGCTGCTTACTTTGACCTCGCTGTCGCAAAAGGTGTTTACCGCCAATCGAAAGAACGGAACATCGGGATGGAGATTGAGGTATAACAGATGCCCATGCATTTTGCTATCGCTTGAATGTAATAACAATTAAAAAAAGAGACCCTTCTTTCGGAAGGGTCTTTTGAGCTGGATTCCATACAGCAGATTTTAATAAACTTAAATCATGAGCTAACTGTTTCTGCTTCAGCTACCCTTTTGACACGTTCCAAAAATTCAACGACCACTTTATCGGTGGCAAATAATAAAAGTAATTTCAAAAACCACTTTAACGGGCGACTGGTGACTGTATATGTAAAGGAAGTTCTATTGTCATTGATTTTATTTAGTTCGTAGAAAGCTGTAATTTCAAACTTTAGCAAGTATAAAGCCCACTTTTAGCTTTTTCTGTTCATCCACTGTATTGTCTGTAAAATATTTTTTTTAATCAACTACTTGTTGATCATATCATTGCTTCTTACTCTTCCCATCTCTCTTTAAAACAATCTAACGAAAAACTTCCTTAATAAATACATTTTTCTTAAAGAGGTGTTTTAACTAACTCTTTTTCTGAATTTACATGTCTTTCTGTAAATAAATTACTTTAATAAGATTCTCTTTTTCACTGTTATTCTTGTATAATATACGAAACGGTTACTTTTTCAGGAGAATCCTATGAATTTTATTTATATTAATCAAAACATATTAGATAACCTCTTTTATATCTTGGTAAGCATTTTGATTTATTACATTTTATTAGATCATGGCAGAAGGTTAAGTCAGTATGGCAAGACCCTTATTACTGCCTGCATGAGCATTCCTATTATATTATGTATGAAGTTTCCTATTTATATAGATGAATACTGTGTCCACGATTTCAGGCAAATTCCTATTATAATAGGGACACTTTATGGTGGTTGGCCTGTAGGGGCTGCCCTGTTAGTCATCATATTGACTTTTAGGTTTGCTTTTTATGGTTTCAATTTCCTTACGTTAATTGTTTATATCGTCATCTTTATTATAACGGCTCTATTTTCTTCCAAGTTCAATCATTTCAATCGAAAAAATAAGTTAAATGGCTCCATATTATTAATTTTGTTTCTAGGAATACTGACCAGCCTTATTTCACTCGGTATGTCTGATTATTTTCGTATAACGGAGGCATATGTATTTTACTTTATCATCCTCCCTCCTATCATTATCGCTTTAGCTGTATATATCATGGAAATTTTAAAAGATGCCATTTTAATCCGAACACAAATGATACGGCTTGAAAAAATGGAGGTAGTCAGTCAGCTTGCAGCCAGTATTTCACATGAAGTTAGAAATCCATTAACAGTTGTGAAAGGATTTGTTCAACTGCTAAAGGCTCCTGATTTAACACAAGAAGTGAAAGAACAATATATACAGCATGTCGTTAGAGAACTTAATAGTGCAGAATCCATTATTAGTGAATATTTAGCATTTGCAAAACCTGCAATTGAAAAAGTGGATACTATTTCGATTAACCGTGAAATAGGTTATGTACTTGAAATGATAAAACCATTGGCCAGCATGAGTTTAGTTACTATATCTGAACAGTTGACTCCAGGCATTACCAGGGGAAATGTTCAACATTTCAAGCAATGCTTCATGAACCTGATTAAAAATGGTATAGAGGCCATGCCAGACGGCGGGGAACTTAGTATTGTTTCCTATATAAATAATTTCGATATCATTATTGAAATAAGTGACAATGGAGTAGGCATGAACAAGGAACAAATAAATCGTTTTGGTGAACCTTATTACAGTTCCAAAGAAAAAGGGACAGGGTTGGGATCAATGGTAGCTGTTAAGACCATCCAAACGATGAATGGCACACTGCATATAACTAGCCTATTAAATAAGGGAACAACGATTTCAATAACCCTTCCTGTTTATCAAGAAGGTTATTCTGTAAGATAATAAAAAAGTCCGCCATTTAGGGCGGACTTTTAGTTTGTAGACAAACTCAATGAAACTCAGTTTGCCTGCAGTTTTTTTATTAAATAAGTTCAGTCGATTTCAGAAATCCGCTCCCTTTCCGCCGACTGTCTGCCAAGCCTCCTCACCGCAAGCGCCTGTGGGGTCTTGGCTAGCCAGTTATTCGGTAGGAGTGTCGCAAATTTCTTCAATCCAATAAGGATTACAGTAAAAAACGATAAAAACCGGAGCACTTTATTCGACCAGCTGCACTTTCTTGGGCCATTGACGCAGTTTATCGATCTAAACCACATAGTATTCGACCTTCACTCACTATTCGGACTCTGAACCTCTTTTATATTCAAACAGAAGTCCGCCATTTACAGCGGACTTTTAGTTTGTGACAAAAGGGGTCTATCTAAATTTTAAAAACAAAGTTGATTGGAACGGAAGGTACGAGACTCCTGCGGGAAAAGCGAGTCCAAGGGAGACCCCACAGGCGCAATGCGCCGAGGAGGCTCCCGGACCGCCCGCGGAAAGCGAGTACCTGGAGCGTAAATCAACGTTTAAATTGTACAAACCCTTAAAAAACTGTAGACAAACTCGGTGAAAACTCAGTTTGCCTGCAGTTTTTTATTTAATAAGTTCAGTCGATTTCAGAAATCCGCTCCCTTTCCGCCGACTGTCTGCCCAGCCTCCTCACCGCAAGCGGCTGTGGGGTCTTGGCTAGCCAGTTATTCGGCAGGAGTGTCGCAAATTTCTTCAATCCAATTAGGATTACAGTAAAAAACGATAAAAACCGGAGCACTTTATTCGACCAGCTGCACTGTCTTGGACCATTGACGCAGTTTATCGATCTAAACCACATAGTATTCGACCTTCACTCACTATTCGGACTCTGAACCTCTTTTATATTCAAACAAAAGGGGTTCTATCTAAATTTTAAAAACAAAGTTGATTGGAACGGAAGGTACGAGACTCCTGCGGGAAAAGCGAGTCCAAGGGAGACCCCACAGGCGCAAATGCGCCGAGGAGGCTCCCGGACCGCCCGCGGAAAGCGAGTGCCTGGAGTGTAAATCAACGGGCAAAGTTTAAAAACCTAAAAAATTGTAGAATGCTGTCATTATTTACTATTTCTGTTCAAGGCATTGATAAACCGCCATCATATCTCGTTTGTTCAGCTCACGAATCCGGGCGAAGATGGGGATATCGGCAACGGCCTCGGTACGTTCACTTTCAGCCACAACATCGCCTACTTTTCCTGTCAGCCAGGTCTGGACGTCGATGTCTTCGACGATTGCTTTACGCCCTTCATCATTGATGCCACTGGCATGACAACTCACACACGGTATCGTTAATTTATATACACCGTCATGGAGGTTATCTTCTGAAATGACTTTCTTTCCATTACAGAATGGGCATTTATGACTTGCTTTGATTTTATTGATTTGGGTCACGATTTTTTTGTAGCCAAATGTTTCATAGACATAGGTTAGTTTTTTGTATTTGCCATTGGTGAAGTATTTATCAATAATGGTTTCTCTTGTTTCGTTAATATCGGCAAAGTCACAGATGGTGATCTGGTTTTTGCTGCTGATTGCTTCGAGATTGCCTTTGATGCTGCCCCAGAATGGCAGGGTATTTTGCAAGACCACTTCATAGCCTTTGAGGCTTGCCAGTTCCAGTTCGAGCATTTTCAACGCTGCTTTTGTTTCCCGAGGAAGGAATGAGACATCATCCGTAAGTGCAATATCGCCGCCTACAATCGCTTTTAGTTTTTCCAGTTCTGGCAGCTTCCCGACCATTTTGATGACTTCATCAATTGGCTTTTGGATGATCTCGCGAATGTCTGTATCACCAAATGTCAGTTTTTTATGATGGTTCAGGATCGTTCCTTTACAGACTGGACAGGCGATCATCTCTTTTGATGCTTTCATCTGCTCTTTAATGATTGATTTCGATATGAACATATAACGTCCAATGATGAAATTGAAGCCTTCCCAAATTCTTGATGCCTTGCCCGCTTTATCATAGAAGGACCTTTCCCAATATCCATATAAGAAGGTTTGCTTTTCTGCATCTGTCATCTCATTATAGCTTTTACTGATGTCGTGACCGAGTTCATTCTTGATCTCATCAAACAGGAATTGCAGTTTTGAATGTTGATAGTATTTTAATACTTCCATCACGTCCGGATGTAATAAGCCATCCCAGAATGGCACGTTTTTGTCTTGAATGACGACATCAAATTCAAATTTTTCAATGACCCGGCGGCCCGAACAGCTTGGACAATGATTTTCTGCAGAATAGAAATCAAAGCTTCTTGTATCTTTATTGGTCGGATGTGCAGCGACTAGATGGTTGATCATCCCGCCTACTTCATAAAGAAACGTATATTGACTGTACAAATGCCGTTCAAGATCGATGGCAATCACAGGTGCGATCGTGTCGGACTCGTATTCACCATAAATCACACGAGCGATTGGTGATAAGCTTTTTAAAATGCCGCCCTTATAGACGTTCTCTGCCTTTTTGAAATAGTCCAGCTGATTTTCCTGTAAATAATGGATGCCCTTTTTTGACCGAAGTGTGGAAGAGATATGCAATGGTTCCGCTCGATCTCCGCTGTCTTTGTGACGATAATGCTCATCATGACTGACAACGTCAAGATGTTGGACAGGTGCAAGCTGTCTTTTACCAAAATCAACGATATAATCCGAGCTTTCCAGCATATAACCATTATGCTCAATCATGATGATGGAGACGGATTCATCCTCGAGGATGACCCTGACACTATCGATGAATTGGTTTAAAATGTTTTGCGATAACCCTTTTGAAGGCTCGTCAAAAATGAACAGCGTGTGTGGGTTTCTTGTCTTTGCGAACAGCTCGGAAACTAAGTGGACACATTGAAATTCACCTGTCGATAGTGTTTGTGTTTTTCTTTCTAACGTTAAATAACCAAGTCCAAGTTTGATCAATAAGCTCAAGCGTTTATGGGCGATGTCTTCCTTTGGCAATTCTTCGATGATATCTTCGATCGAACGCAGAAAAATATCATCAATTTCATCACTGTATTTCGTGAGTTTCTTTTTAATATCAAGAAACGTCGCAACGGTTGATCGACTTGTAATCGATTTGTTTCGGTCCTGCCCGACCATGACCAGCTTGTCCTTTGGATACCGCTTCTGAAAATCCTTGGAGATACATTCATTGACAAGTGTAGATTTACCGCATCCCGACTCACCCGTAAAGGTAACGAGCCTATTCTTGGGAATCCGGATTTCCTCCATTTGAATATTACGGCAGTAAAGATCCTGAAATTGATAGTATTCCGTTGGCGCCGCTTCATTGCGTTCCCAGCTGATTGGTTTGGGACGCGGTGATTCCTCAACGATTTTCCCGCCATATTTACCGCTGCCAGGTCCAAAGAACAATTGTTCATCCGTGCTATCTAACACCGTGTCTGAATGGTCAATGAGCCAAATTTGATTTTTATAACCTAATTGCTCAATCTGTTCCAAAATTTTCAAAAGGGTTTGATGATCAAGACCGACTGAGATTTCATCAATGATGATCACGGTATTTTCACTTGTTGCCATGAATTCGGCCAAATACAGCCGGGTCAATTCTCCCCCTGACACTGTCCCCATAATACGATTCAAGCCTAAATAGCCAATATTCATATTGATTATATTTTGGAGAATATGTTGTTTAGCTTCACTAATATGTAATGTCTCTGCAAGTGAAAGGATGGTTTCAATGCTTAAGTTGTTGATATCGGAAATAGTATGCGGGCGATCTAATAATTCAATGGTATATTGCTCGACGTCTTGATTGTAGCGTTTCCCCTCACACTTAGGACACTCGACATTTTTCGTCGTACCGCGTCCTTTACAGCTGGGACACCAGCCTAAGGCATTATTAAAGGAAAAAACTTCCGGAGAAAGATTGAATTTTTCAGCAAGACAAACACGAATCTCTTTAAACACACCAGTATGTGTGCCAATGGTTGAACGGGGATTGGCTGAAATGGATGATTTGCCGAGAAAAAGGACCAGCGGCATGTCTTCCATCTTGATGGCGCTGAAGTTGGTTTCCATAATATTAGGAAATAAATATTGATATTCAGACTTCGGCAATAAGGAAACGAGACGCTTCTTGGATTCTTCCCCAATGGTTTGACAAAAAGTCGTTTTCCCGGAACCGGATAACCCAGCAATTCCTAATGATTGATCGTCTGGCAGTGCTGCATCCAAATGGTTTATATTGTTCGCTATTAATCGATTTATTTTCATTTGTAACTCCCCTCCATTTTATTAAGCTCAGTCTTTCATATTAGCATAGCGACAAATGTATTTGGTGTTTTTTTAACAGGCAGCCTCCTGTCATTCTTTCACATTTCACTGCTTCAGAAACGGATGATTCATCGACAAAAACTTTATAGATTATGGCTCTTTTCGTAAAGATTGTTGTTTTTAAAACGAAACGATTTAAGGTTGATTGGAGTGGAAGTGCGAGACTCCTGCGGGAGCAGCGGGACAGGTGAGACCCCACAGGCGTTTACGCCGAGGAGGCTCAACGCCCGCCCCGCGGAAAGCGAGCATCTGAAGGGGAAATCAACCACACCGCTTTACTTGGTAAATAGCAAAAAAGTATGCGAAAACATCCTAGATTATAAAAGCCCCTCTCGACTAAGAGAAGGGCATTCTTTATGAAGTATGACCATATTTTTTCCCAATGCGCTTATTTAGTATTAGACTTTTTTGCCTTGTTTTCAAGATCGCTTTTTGGCTCAGTGGAGAATTCCACATCTTTTCCATGTCCCTGCGGGTTAACACTTGGTGCGATACGACCTCTTCCTGTCTTTTTACTCATTTCCTTCACCTCCAAGTATATTATGTCCGAACTGTTATAAATTAAAAACGAGTTGGTTTCTATAAAGATCAGCCCAATAAAAAACCTGCATAGAAACAAAGTCTACACAGGTTTCAAAACAGCTGTTTGTTGGAAGGACCTACTTTAAAGCACGGGTGTAATTTATTGTATCTTTGTTCTGAGGAATATCGCGATTTTCTTTCCCGTCAGGCTGTACCGCTCTTCCTGTATTTCCACTATAGCCTTCTTCCATGGGGCCTGGATAATGATAATGACCATCATTAACTGATTGAGTTGTTGATTCACCAGTCGTCTGGCTTCCTCCCGTGTTCACCCCATCGAGTCTTACGGATCTGTTTTCTTTCTCGTTAGTCAAATCCTCTCCTCCTTTTCTAAAGATTCTTTATAGTATTTGATAAAAGAACAATAAAATGAAAGGAGAAAAAAGGAAGCGTTATTCTGTCAGAAGAAAACGCTCCGCTGCATCGTTTTGCAAGAAAGGACTAGGTTCGCCAACCGTATATATGTGTAAGTTATGCATGGCCCTGGTACATGCGGTGTAGAACAATCTTCGCAGGCTCTCATCACCATATGTTTGCATTGATGCATCATAAATGATGACAGCATCGAATTCGATGCCCTTTGCCAAATAAGCCGGAATGACAACAACACCCTGTTCATATTCATTTGTGCCTTTCTGTACGAGTTTAAATTCACCGTGGATTCTAAGGTCATCGTATGCAGCGGCACTTTCGGCAGCGGATTTACAGATTATTGCGATGGTATTATATTCACGACTTTGAAATTCTTTGACTTTAGCCACGATTTTGCGGTGCAATTCATCACGGCTGGACACTTGAGTCAGTACTGGCTTCTCGCCTTCACGTTCGAATGCCTTTATTCGATGGCCTTCAGGAACTAGTTCACGTGTAAATTCTATAATCTGCTTTGTGGATCTGTAGCTTTGATCCAAGGTTATACTCTCGGTTTCAGTTTCTCCGTATAAACTGGTAAGAGTCTGGAAATCCACCCGTTCGCTGGCATGTGCAAATATCGCCTGATTAAAGTCACCGAGCACGGTCATCCTTGCAGAAGGAAACAACCGTTTCAAAAACTCGAATTGAAATGGAGAATAATCCTGTGCTTCGTCTACAAGCACGTATTTTATTGAGGTATTCGTTTGAAATCCTACAATTAGCTCCTTCAGCAGCAAAAATGGGGTCGCGTCTTCGTAATGCAGTTTACCTTCGTCCAGCATCTTTTGCGTTGATAAACATATTTCCCTTTCGACAGGTGTTTCACCCTCATTCCACAGTTCATTCCGTATTTGTTCGTCAAAGAGTTGCTTGTATATTTGCTTAATATTGATAAAATGAAGTGCTTTCACTCGTTTGCGTAACGTCTTCAATTTCTTGCGAACAATCATAAGCGCGAGCATTTTATGCTCTTTCTCATAATCGTCAAAGGAATCTTCAGTATGGCCGCGTTTTTTCTCTAATAGGTTGTATACCTTTTGATAGTCTTCTTTGCTAAGGTACTCGATTTCCTCCTGGACCCAAGGTTTTTTCAACTCAGACTTTTCCGTTTCATCAAGCATCTCACATAACCACTCTTTCAACTTTTCAACCCTATTGTGAAAACGTAAGGTGGTGTCCGTGTTATAAAATCTTTCCGAGATTTGTTTGGCGGAGACGAGCGTTTCCCCGCGGAACTTTAACCCTCTAAAGATCATTCCAGACCGTTCCAGTGATTGCCTGTATGTTTTGATGATCTCAAAGAAGCGAATCGATGCCTTAAATCGGATACTCGCTGTCCTGGTGCTATAGGAAGGATCATCCGCTGCAGTCAACAAAAATTCCAATTGCTCATAAGGATCCTCAACTTGAAAGGAGTCAGTCAGACGATGATCCAAGTATTCCTGGAATGTTACCTGCTGCATATTCTCTTCGCCAAGTTCGGGCAACACATTGGATACGTAGTTATTAAACATGGAGTTAGGAGAGAATAAAATGATTTGGTCGGCTTTGAGCCATTCCCGATTCTTGTAGAGCAAGTAAGCGATCCGTTGGAGGGCAGCTGATGTCTTGCCGCTGCCGGCGGCACCTTGAACAATGAGCAGACGTCCGCGATCGTTCCGGATAATCCTATTCTGCTCCCGTTGAATGGTGGCCACAATACTGTGCATATGCTTATCTGTTCCTTTGCCAAGCACCTGCTGCAGTATCTCATCCCCAATGGTGAGACTCGTATCGAACATTGATTCGATAACGCCTCCTTTGATGATATATTGCCACTTTTTCTCCAACATCCCAGAAATCATGCCTCCGGGAGTAGAGTATTGTACGGGGCCGGGAGGAAAGTCATAATAAACACTCGAAATCGGGGCCCTCCAATCGTAGACTATGAAATTTTCTCCTGTTGTATCAGTAAGAGTCGAGGTCCCAATATAAATATGTTCTGTAAGGGCAGATCCTTCTTCAGTGATATCAATCCGGCCGAAATAAGGTACTTCCTGCATGCGGCGCAGTGTAGATAACCTCTTGTAGGAATATCTATGTGCGCCTTCCCTTTCTGACAAGGCTTGAGCCTGTTGCCTTAAGCCAATGATGGTCTCGAGGTAATCATCGAAAGTATCCATATTAACCTTGAGGTCATCCCAAAAATGTTTACGGATATTAACAACTTCTTTTCTGCGCTGTGAAGTTTCTCCTTCAATTTTGCCGATTTGTTTCGTTATTGTTTCGATCACCTCATCCAAACGTTCTTGCTCCTGCCGAATTTCATCGTTCATATCAGACACTCCTTCAAAAAATAAAAATAGGGGTTGACTAGAGGTGAGTTTTACCTTATACTTATATTAAGGGGTAAACTGTTGTATTGTATTTATAAATGTGTTTCTATATTAATTTATCACATTTTCAGGACTATATCAATGTATATTGCACAACAGTTGCCATAATGAATCGTCATTTTAAACTCTAATTTAACATGTATATCCATAACCAGTTGAGCAGCGGCTTGACTGGTTATTTTTATGACTATTTGAAAAAATGCTCCGCTAGTCCTGCCTTACATAACGGCAACACCCACATCAACGGTTGATTCGTCGTTTCGATGATATGTGAATCATCTTGTCTTGACTTCATTTTGTTTGTTAGATAATGTTTAGAATAAAACTTTTTGCAGGAGAATTTATCATGAAAAAATATAAAACATGCCAGAGTTGTGGAATGCCGCTATCTAAAGATGAATTAGGTGGAGGAACTGAAAAAGATGGTAGTAAAAGCACTAAATATTGCAGTCATTGTTATATGAATGGTGAATTCACTCAAAATATTACTGCGATGGACATGCAAAAATTTGTTCAAAATCATATGATCGAAAATATGAAAATGCCTAAATTCATTGCTAAGTTTTTTTCTAGGGGCATCCCGAAGTTAGAGCGATGGAAATAATTAACTACTAGAGAACGAAACATACAAAACTCCTGCAGGAAAAGCGGAGGCTCCCGGACCACCCGCGGAAAGCGAGTGCCTGGAGTGGAAATCTATAGTAACTAATTCGCCTACAGCCTGAAGCCATCATTTATAGTGAGGGCTTGTTTGTTTTGCAGAAGTAGAAATATTGAATAATGCGAAATCAAAAAATGGATAGCCCCAAATAAGGCTATCCATCTTAATTTATGGCTCTTTTCGTAAAGATTATTGTTTTTAAAAACTAAACGATTTAAGGTTGATTGTAGCGCAAGTGCGAGACTCCTGCGGGAGCAGCGGGACAGGTGAGACCCCACAGGCGTTTACGCCGAGGAGGCTCACCGTCCGCCCCGCGGAAAGCTAGCATCTGGAGGGGAAATCAACCACACCGCTTTACTTGGTAAATAGCAACAAAGTATGAGAAAACAGCCTAATTTATAAATGCTGTTTAAGAAATCACTTCACCTTTACTCCAGCTTTAATCAAGGTAGGCGGAGTTTCTCCCTGTATTCCGGCTACAAGGTTGGTTGCTGCCAGCTTCGCCATTTTCAGGCGGGTTTCATATGTTGCGGAACCGATATGAGGCAAAGTGACGACATTCTTCATGGAAAGCAATGGATTGTCTTCCTGGACGGGCTCTTGTACAAAGACATCCAGTCCTGCCGCGTGAATTTCACCGTTTTTTAGCGCAGTGATCAAGGCTTCTTCATCCACTGTTTTCCCTCTTGAACAATTGATGAAGATGGCAGTCTCTTTCATGAGCTTGAATTCTTTTTCCCCCATCATCTTTTCAGTTTGGGGAGTCAGCGGTGTCATCAAGCAGACAAAATCAGATTGCTTTAACAGATCTTCCAGAGAACAGTATGTAGCTCCATATTTTTGTTCTGCTTCTTCGTTTCTGGATCTATTGTGATATAGGATGTTCATATCGAATCCAAAACGGGCCCTTTTTGAAACGGCGGAACCTATTCCGCCCATCCCGATAATCCCTAATACTTTATGATGGACGTCCAACCCAAATGATTTTTCTCCGATATTCGATGTCCATTGCCCTGACTTTACCATTTGATCCATCTCCGGCATTCTTCTCGCTGTGGACAGCATCAAGCCCATAATCGTATCTGCGACTGTCTCATTCAATACCTCTGGAGTGTTCGTGGCCATGATTCCTCGATTGGACAACTCGGTTATATCCAAATTGTCGTAACCAACTGACGAATTACAGACGATTTTTAATTGCGGTGCTTGATCCAGTAAAGTTTTATCCACTTTTAATCCTGAACCTAATATACCTTGTGCGTCCTTCAGCTCTTGTAGGAATTCAGAATAATTTTGTGAGTCAAGACCTTCAAAATAAACGACATCACAAGTCTCTCGAACATAATCCAACACTTCTTGATCCACTTTCTTATAGATGATTACTTTCGGTTTCATCATTAGTACCCTCACTTCCAATAAAGTAGGACCCCATCGGGATCAAATGCAGACACATGTATTTTGAAATACCTCTACCTATAATCTACCATTATTTAAAAAAAGGTTGTAGCTAATTGAATGGCGGACCAAATCGCTAAAATGGAAGCTAAAGATAGAATGATATTTTCGAACCAATTGTTTTTATATTTTCCCATCAAGCTCTTTTTATTTGATAGCACCAGCATCCCAATAGCGATAATAGGAAAACCGATGATGTTTATTGCATTTACGCCGATTGTCAATGCGATGAAACCAGGCATGCCGGGAATGGACCAAATGATTGGGGTAACCAATACAAAAATCATAACCCATTTATACATTGGATCTTTTTCATATTTACCATTGTACTTTTCGCGGCGATCCTTATTTATTACATAAAAGGCATCTACTATCAATCTAGGAAAACCAGTTGACTTGCCTACTACACTCGCGAACAATACGCCAAATACACCAAGATAGAAAATGTACCAGCCAAATTGCCCTAACGACATTTGTAATGCCATTGCCAAGTCATCAATCGTTTCCACATGAATTCCATTCGGCTTTAAAATTTCTGCCCCGACCACCCAAATGGCCAAATTAATCACGATGCAAACTCCGATGGCAAACAGCAAATCATTTCTTTGAACCTTTACATGACTCGGTTTCGTCCAGCCCTTTTCCTTCATGAAATATGGATGAACAAAGTTCGAAATCGATCCTGCCACTGCACCGATAATTGAAATCGCCACCAATAATGCTCCATGAACGCCAGTATCACTTGGAATGCTAAAACCAACTGTTCCCTTAATGATTTGCCCCGCATCCGGTGTTGCTTGAATGGCCAGGAACAAGAAGGCAATGGTCAATAACGCCAAAAGCACTTTCATGACACTTTCAATTCTATTATAAATATTCCTGCCAATAAGCATAAAAACTAATCCTACAACGACCATTGAAGCTAAGAATGGCTGGTTAACATGGAATAGGGTCGATAATACCTCTCCCGCCCCCTTAATCATATATGCATTAAAAAGATGACCCATTATTAGTGCATAACCAAACATGAAGTAACCGAAGAATGGGTGGATACGTCCATATCCTTCAAGTATGGTTAACCCCTCTGTGTTACAGAGCTGGAACCTGGCGATAACATTAACGATAAGAAAACGAAGGATTAATGACAGAGCTAAAATCCACATTAAGCTATATCCATAATCTGCCCCGGCAACCGATGAAGTAACCAGATCCCCGGCTCCAAGCCACGTTAACACGGCAAGAATCCCAGGACCATAAGATGTTTTGAACTTCGTGATGAAATTCGGCTTCTTACTTACGACCTCCGGAACAATCACAGTGGATTCAGCAAGGTTTGATTGATTTTTCAAGTTATTCACTCCATTCCAGTGAGTAATGTATCCGCTTTCATTTTTTTCTAAAGCACTCATACTTTGATAACTCTAGACATACAGATTTTGAAATTATGACAAGACCTTATACCGAATTGACATAAAGTGTACACTGCAGTATGTTGTCATGCTTCATGGTGAAGTGAATCAGCTTGTTAAAAAAGCTCCCCTTCCATTTAATTGAATATTTTGACTATTCACTTTGAAATTGTAAGACAATTTAAAATGTAAGTCAATAATAATATTTATAAGTTTTTAAATAACTTTTCATAAAAAAACCTTTTGACACTTCGCACTTGATGACCATTCAAGAGAATTGGCGTTGTTGCGGATTAGAAAATACAGGATTCGTTACTATATGGATTACGGGTAAGAACAGCGTGCGAATAGATTAATGCCATCAGCGGATAATATAAGCGAAGGAGTGAAATATATGCCACAAGATCATAACAATGATTCATTTAATAATGCCGGAAACCTTGATAGAAACCCAACTAATAATGATGACAACGATACAATTGATAGACCTGTAATGATTGATGATAGTTTGAACCCCGGATTTCAAAGGGAAGAACGTCCTGTGCCTAATGGTAATATCCCAACAATAGAGGGAGTTGCAAATATTAAAGAGCGTTTTCCTTCGGACCATGAGAGACTAATGAACAGAATTAATCTTGGTGATGCACTTATAAATCGAGAAAATACACATACTGGACGGTTTGAAAAATAAAAAAGAGAATTTTTAAAAACATAGTGGATTGGAACGGAAAGTACGGGACTCCAAGGGAAAAGCGCGTGCCTGGAGCGGAAATCCCAGAACTTAGATCGAGTTCATTAAAACTAAACTAGAAGGCAGCAGAAACGATCAATGATATGTCGGTAATACAAAAGACCGCCAATTCGGCGGTCTTCCTCTTATTGGTTTAATTATCCCTTCCCTTTCACCCTGTAATGGACTCCATTCATCCTAAACCGCCCGATTGCTTACCATTTATGTAAAGCAGCAATCTAAATAAAAGGCTCTTTTCGTAAAGATTTTTGTTTTTAAAATGAAACGATTTAAGGTTGATTGTAGAGGCGTTTACGCCGAGGAAGCTCACCGCCCGCCCCGCGGAAAGCGAGCATCTGAAGGGGAAATCAACCACACCTCACTACTTGGTAAATAGCAATGCGAAAACAGCCAAATAAAAAGAGACCTTCTTTAAAAGGCCTCTTAGAATAATCCTTATTTTTCACAAGCAATCAAGTCTTTGTCACGATCGCTTTTTTTATTGGCGTCATATAGCGCCTTAGAAACATGAGGTTTGTATTTCGTTTTTCCTCCTTTATTTTTAACGGAAGATGTACGAGCCACGCCTCCTTTGTAGTCTTTATTCAATGCTGTACAGTTTTTATACGTCTTCACCTTTGTTTTGGCACCGGCAACATCATTCGCGCCAAACGAGAGACCCAAAACTAGTCCAAAAGATAGTAAAATAGCAAATAATCGTTTCAAAATATGAACTTCCTTTCCTAAAAATTAACTTTTTACTAATCATAATGTATCATTTCATTTTTTACAATAACTATATTTCCATATTTTAAATTAAACCCGCTCTCCCTTGATTTACTCCTAAAAAAAGACCGCCAATTCGGCGATCTTCTTCTCATTGATTTAATTATTCCTTCCCTTTCACCCTGTAATGGACCTCCCCAGGTTCTTTGCAAAAGGTGATTCCGCTTCCCGGCTCGTAATAAAAGGTCTTTCTGCCTAATGAGCGTTCATGGAAGGTCGTTTGCAAATAGGAGGCTTGATCCCTTTTGAAGGCAAGCTGATTTTTGCTTAAGTTTACAGGAAGGCAATGCCCATAGTTTGTGTGGACCAATGTTTCTTTTTCGTTCATTTCCTCGAGATCTCGAATATGAATGTAGGAAAACCAGATTCCTCCCCTTTTCCGGAATGACCGGGAGGAGAACCAGACCATTCGCAGCTGGGCGTTTATGCAGACAGGCAGCCTGTATTTACCGCCAAGCACGGATTTGGCTGCTGCAAGTCCTCCATCTAGATCCAGCCCAAAGTGGTTCAGCGTGTTATTCAGGATTTCCTGTCGCGGTTGGGCAACATGGAATGTGTTCTCACCTTCCACTACCGTGGTCATCTCCACACCATTGGAATCGTAATGCTCCATCATTCCGACCGTTTCCATATTCAATAAATAGTTTTTTCGTATCATCGTTCCATTCACTCCCCATTTCCCTATTCATTTTTTTGGAGTATACTGGACATAGAGGCAGGTATACTCCTGCTCGCAAGCCCTTAGGTGATGTCTTCCAGGACGTCCTCACCTAGGGGTTTTTATTTCCGTCTCTAGCACTCTCCTTTCAGATATGTCACTCACCTCCATGCGACTATTATCCTATTTTATGTATTTTTTGTAAAATCAATCTGATTTTACCTCTATCAAAATTCCTTCCCTTTTGTGGCTGCATTTCCTGTTTAATTGGCTCACTCTATAAAAAATCTTGAATTTCCTTTTAAAATCTGCTGCTCAGATCGGGATTTCCTTGTTATTTTGTGTCCATTTAGAGAACAAACAGCCAAAAAGTGAAATGAAATGACATTTTTGTGAAGTTTTAAGATACGTCAAAAAAAGCCTATCGTGATGATAGACTTTTTTTGACGTGGTTATTCTGCCATCTTTTTTTCAATCGCTAAATTCCGTAAATAATCCAATAAGGGCCGCACTTCCTCTGGAGCTGATATGTCAGTAAAAGAGAAAGACTGCTTCTTCTTTTCATCCGCTATATCCAGTTGGTATGAAAACGCGTCGAACCCTTGCGCTTTTACTTTTTTGCTTTCGGCAGCATTAGGAAGATCTGCTGTCATCATTAAGTTCTGCAATTCTTCCTTTTGCTCTTTTGGCAATTCATCTGTATCTATCTGGCAATTCAAGTCGAGGTTGGCAAATCCCCCTATGCAGCTAAATTTGATATGCATGTTAGATGAGTCCTCCTATTCATGGAATATGACTACTCAGGCAATCCAACTGCTTTAAAAGCATTTTCAATTGTTCCTATGGCTGTTTCAGGCACTTCTCCGCTATCAACGAGTTTTTGCGCTGCTTTGATGACAATTTGCACGAATTGATTGAAGTTCGCCGTTGCAAATAAATTCTGCATCGCATTATACCAGATCAAAGCCGCCTTGTCCGTTCCGATCTCCATGGATACTAGATAAAAGGCCTTGTTTGGTATGCCGCTATTGATATGGACACCATGATTATCGCGTTCTCCTTTATAGAAGTTCTTCATATGATCAGGCTGAATATCTTTACCCATTAACTTATTGTCAAATGCAGTACCTGGCGCCTTCATCGAACGGAGTGCCTGCCCTTTCAGTGTTGGTCCCATTATATCAGCACCGATTAGCCAATCGGCATCTCCTGCCGTTTGCTTTAAGTGAAATTGTTTTATGGCAACTCCAAACACATCTGAAAGATGTTCATTCAAAGCCCCGGACTGACCTTCATACTCCAATCCGCTTGTGAACTGCGTAACCCCATGTGTCAGTTCGTGTCCAATTACATCGAGTGAATTGGCAAAATTGCTAAAGATGACCCCATCGCCGTCACCAAATACCATTTCATCTCCGTCCCAATAGGCATTCGTGAATTTATTCCCATAATGAACGTTCAGAATGAGATCAAGGCCTTGGTTATCAATTGAATTACGGTGCAAGACATCCTTGAAATAGTCACGCACAACTCCGCTATAATCGTATGCCGCGTTAACAACAGGGTCTGCACTTGATCGATCTCCTTCTTTCCTTGCCTCATTCTGCCGGAGTTTCGTTCGTCCTTTACAATCGTAAACATGTCGGGCAGATTCACCTTGACGTTCAGATCCTGCATCCGTTAATGCGATAACACCGTCAATATCATATTCTTTAATGATTCTGCGCCTGCGCATTTGACGGCTTTTCGCTAAACTGATCCGCGCTTCTTCCACTTCATTTTGTGCCAAATTCTCAAGAATATAATTAGGTACGATGAAACACTGACACTTTTTGGAACAATCCTTATTATGCATATTCGTCACTCCTTTAAAGTTTTTTACGATCTATACCATTTTTTTAAGAGTGCTGCTTTTCTTCAACACATTTCTATAGATTACTTTCGCCGTATTTACCTCATTTCCCTTCATTCCATTCCTCGCGACCCGTTCAATCCTTTTTTCAGGCAGGGATGTAATACTTCACCTTTGTTTATTGGATTATTCTGCCCGTGCTGCATATACTGGATTGTATCTTTACACAAGGAAGCTTCCTCAGACATAAACAACATTTAAGGGAGGGCATAGCATTGGTAACACAGGGCACTGCTTCGGTTAGCTTTCCATTCCCAACATTATGGGGCATCCACGCTTCAATTGCTGGCAGAACGATCATTTTCGGTACACTTGCCATTAACTCTATTACGGATAACAGGATAATGGGTACAATTAATTTTCGGGGTACACCAATTCCAATTAATGGATTTTGGAATGAAAGCACTAAACAAATCTCATTTGATTCACCTTATGCCACATTCTCTGGCAATTTAACCATGATTGATGATAAACAGATTAGGATTCGGCATTTTATTTTACAAGGACGTTTTCTCATGAAGCCTCCCTCTCTGCAAGCAGGTGAGTCTGGGTCTTGGATTGCCACCACTGATATACCTTTGAATCAATTTCCTGCTAGCGGTAGCGCCTTTACCGAGCAATTACCTCCTGTTGGAGCTTTTTTAACATCGAGTATCCTTCATCATAATTTGTAGGGAAGTTGATATAGGGTAATCATTCTGTGCAGTAATCGTGTTTAACATAAGGAATCGTCTCTGTATCACATTGGGACGATTCTTTTACGATAGCAAATTACCAAGCGCCTTATTGAACTGACAGGATGGATGAGCATTTGGAGATTACATTGATTCAGGTTCGCACCAAGTGACCCCTTGGCACTTTCACTTGCAATTCAACTGACCGCATTGCTTATCCTGTTTGAGGGGTCTTCTGAATAAAGACATGTACCTTTTTGCCCATCTCACTAAGTAGATATATATATGAGATAGTGATTTTGGTAGACAACTTTAACTCAAAATGAGTACAAATGGAATATAGATTGACATCATTTCCCCTGTCCTTCATACTATTGTAGTAATACTATTGACAGAATATTCTGTAATCTAAGGGGATGAAACTATGAAACCAGCAGATGTTCTTAAGGAAAATAATTGTGCAAGTTTAATGAAAGCAATAGCAGAAAATGATTTTCAAATGGCTCAACTGCTTGATGTATTATTATTCGAGGCTAACTGGGAGGATGACCTATGACTAAGCTGAGAATCCTTTTAACCATTCCAATTTTGCTATATGGAATTTACATATTTGTTGTCGTTCAAAACGATAAGAATATTCCACTTTATTTGCATCTTCTATTCGCCATCTACTTGATGTTGTTTGTACATTATGAAGAAAATCCTGATGTGAAACCATAACAGGTTTTTGATTGGAGAGTTTCGATGCTTAGCAATTCGTGATGTAGGAAGTTTTTACCTCAATTGAATGTATGGAGCTGCCGGGATGTGTTCGTTTTAAACCCTAGGTTCTCAACACGCAATAACTTGGCATTTTTATCACAAAAATCAATAACAAGGCCTAAAAAAGCCCCAGCTCCGTAAAGGAATTGGGGCTTTCACTTATTATTTGAGCAAGAAAGTCTTCCTGTTCAAATTAGATAATGCGAGTTGTAACGATGCCTTCGATTTGTTTGATTTTTTCTTCCAAGCCAGGAATGATATCGCCGTTTACTTCACCGTCAATGTCGATGATCGTATATGCATATCCCCCACGGCTTCTGTTAACCATGTCAGCGATGTTCAGATTAAAGCCAGATACAGCCAGTGTGATTTGCCCAACCATGTTCGGAACGTTTTCGTGGAAAGTTGCCACACGACGGTTTCCTGTATAAGGAAGGGAAGTATTTGGGAAGTTCACAGAGTTCTTGATGTTCCCAGTTTCTAAAAAGTTCTTCAACTGACGGGCTGCCATGATGGCACAGTTTTCCTCTGATTCAAGCGTAGAGGCACCAAGATGCGGAATTGGAACGACATTTTTCATTTTCAACACGTTTTCATTCGGGAAGTCAGTAATGAACTTGCCTACTACTCCGCTTTCAAGTGCAGCTTGCATATCATCTTCATTCACTAGCTCGCCGCGTGAGAAATTCAAGATATGTACGCCCGGCTTCATGATGCTGAATGTTTCTTGGTTAAACATTCCTCTTGTGTCGTCAGTTAATGGAACGTGTACTGTAATATAATCAGATTCTGCAAACAATTCTTCAATTGTCATGGCGCGCTGTACATTGCGGGACAAGTTCCAAGCTGTATCAACAGAGATGAACGGGTCAAACCCAATGACATCCATGTCCAAATCCAGGGCATCATTCGCTACAAGTGCACCGATCGCACCTAAACCGATTACGCCAAGAGTTTTCCCCTTGATTTCTTTACCAACGAATTGTTTCTTTCCTGCTTCAACAAGCTTTGGGATTTGTTCTCCTTCGCCTTCAAGCGTCTTAGTCCAGGCCACACCTGCAAAAAGGTTACGAGATGAAGCCATTAATGACGTCAGCACCATTTCTTTTACAGCGTTTGCGTTAGCACCAGGTGTATTGAAAACGACAATTCCTTGCTCCGTGCATTTATCGACCGGAATATTATTGACTCCAGCCCCTGCCCTTGCGATTGCCTTTAACTGATCGCCGAATTCCATAGTATGCATGTTAAAGCTGCGAAGAACGATCGCATCAGGGTTTTCACTGTCATTGTCGACCTTGAATTCGCCTTTATTGAATACATTCAGCCCGCTTTCGGCAATATTATTTAACGCTTTGATCGTTTTGACTTTTTCTAAAAGTAATGTGCTCATTTTGTTTGCTCCTCTTTCGCTTATGATAGTTTTGAAATTTCAAAATACTGACAGGATTTTTAAGCCCATGAAAATCTGCATACTTTAAACCTTCACTATCTATTAATATACAGAAAGAGGCAAGGGATAACATCCCTTACCTCTGCCCAGGCGAACGGCTACGACACTATGTGTTCCCTCACGGTTATCCGTGTTTCGCCAGTTGCACATAGTCTTTTTCATTTATTTTATTTTATCAAACTATTCAGCAACCTTCAATATCATTTTTAAAGGTTTATCTCTTTTTTTGCAGAAGCCGCAACTTACCATGGCTGCAATGGCCGAATTCAAGCAGGTTTAATGGCCTTTGCCAAATCTTGTTCACGCCAGTATTCTTCAATTTCCTCCAATGATTTCCCTTTCGTTTCAGGAGTTTTATAGTGTATGAATACGCAAGCGACCACTGATAAGACCGCATAAATGAGAAAGACGTTATTGCCAATGACACTTAACAGTGGCGGGAACGTGTATGAAAAAAGGAAGTTCAATGTGTATTGTAAAAAGGTGATGACGCCCATTCCGATCGCTCTTGCCTGCAATGGCAGCACTTCCGGAATGAATAGCCAGAAGACGGGTCCAAGGCCGATTCCGAATGCGAAGACATATAAGAACACACAAACCATGCTGAAGATCGTATAATCCGAAAGTAGTGCCAATCCGATCAGCGGCAGGACCTGACCGCCAATACTGTAGATGAGCAGCGTTTTTCTGCCTAGTTTATCAACGATGAATAACGAGATGGCAGTGGAAACGACCAAGGCCGTCCCGATTCCGAAGTTTGCTATATTGGAACCGCTCCATCCGTTGATTTCAACCCCGTCGAAAATGATTGGGGCAAAGTATACGACGGCATTGATTCCCGTGAAGACCTGGAAGAATGTTAGAATGAAATTCATATTCAATATTTTTTTATATTGGTGTACTAAATGTTTGAACCCTACGCTTTGCTGTTTAAGAGAATGCTTGATATCGTTTATTTCATCTTCCACTTCCAGCTTCGTTCCCCTTAGTTTCATCAAGACTTTCCTTGCACGGTCCTCCTTTCCTGCAGTCATGAGCCACCGTGGGCTTTCCGGTGAGATAAGCATTCCAAATGTGAAGATTGCTGCTGGAATGATCCCGATTCCGAGCATGATTCTCCAAGATCCGCTAGCGGAGAAGGAAGCCCCCACTATGTAAGCACTCAAGATCCCGACGTTTACACTTAATTGATATAAAGCACCGATCAATCCCCTGATTTTAGGAGGAGCCAATTCCACCAGATAAATAAGAGAACACATATTGGCTATTCCACAGCCGATTCCAAGGATGAATCGCGACGCAATTAAAACGCTTACATTTGTAGCGAAGGCACAGCCAATCGACCCGACGATGAATGTGATGCCTGCTCCAATCAGGAGCGATTTTCTTCCAAGCACCTTTGATAGTGAAGTGGAGAGGACTATGGCAGGCAATGCCCCCAATAGCAGGAAACTCACGATCAATCCTTGACCTGACGGGCTTAGTCCAAACTCCTCGGTGATGAATGGGATTGCAGGAGAAATGGCCCCGGAATCAAAACCATATAATAGTCCGGCCAAGCCGCCAAAGATCGCATAAACATACATAATATTCGGAATTTTTTGCAAAGTGTTCACTCCTTTTAGATAAATTAAAGTACACCTTTTTTCAATATGAGATTCGCATATTGTGCCCGTTCACTTGTTGCGATAATGG
The DNA here is from genome assembly GCF_025175645.1 of Peribacillus aracenensis. Lineage (NCBI taxonomy): Bacteria > Bacillati > Bacillota > Bacilli > Caryophanales > Bacillaceae > Peribacillus > Peribacillus aracenensis. Next base: position 26,735 of record NZ_JANZMJ010000018.1, on the reverse strand, counting down.
CATAGGCCGCTTTACTTCGTTCGTAAAAGTCCATTCGTTCCAGTTTTCCGATGTTGATGGGGATATGGTTCGATTTTTTTATTATATCTTCATAACTCTTCCAGATTACAGGGCTTTTTTCATCGCCTTCCACAGGGTTCATCAGTATGACGGGATGTGTGACATACGTATCGAGTGGAAAAAACGCCAATATCGCTTGCAGGAAGTCGGCCACACCATGTCCATGACCGTTGATGATCCGGTTTGAATGACTTGCAGCCGGGTAATTCCCGTCTGCAAGTACGATTTCATCACCGTGCCCCATCTCCATCATGATCTTCATCAATTCAGGAGAAAGTATGGGCGGAATTCCTTTAAGCATTCGTCATGGCCTCTTCGCTTTCAGTCACGAATGTGTTCGTGAGTGCTCCCAGTTTTTCGATTTCAACGGTGACCACATCCCCTGGCTGAATATACACACGCTGTTCGGCCGGCAAGCCCAATACCACTCCTTCAGGTGTACCTGTCAATATAAGATCACCCGGTTCCAATGTCATATGCTTGGAAATATAACTGATGATTTCCGCGCATGAAAAGATCATATCGGATGTATTTGAATTCTGCCTTATTTCATCATTTACGTACGTTTTCAACTGCAGGTCGTTTGGATTTCCCACTTCGTCCGCTGTTACCAAGTAAGGTCCAACAGGGCTGAAATCATCGCACGTTTTCCCAAGCAGCCATTGCGGCGTTCTCATTTGCAGATCTCTTGCCGACAAATCGTTGACCGTACAATACCCGAACACATGGGACAGTGCCGCTTCTTCCGAAACGTTCTTTGTCTTTTTGCCGATCACGATTCCGAGTTCCACTTCATAGTCCAGCTCGTTCGTTACGCTTGGAATGGCAATCTCACATCCATGGCCCGTTAATGTATTATCAAACTTGTTAAATAAAATTGGCACTTCAGGATATGGTGCATTCGTTTCATCCGCATGTCTTTTGTAATTCAATCCAACGCAAATGATTTTATGCGGCTTCGTCACACTGGGACCGAATGCGAGCCCTTTCTCTTCCATTGTAGCTGCCATTCCTTCTCTGACAGCCTCATGGATCTTCCTTTCAAATTCGTCCCGTTCGGATTGGCTGAAATTTATCACTTGCATGACATCCGACACGATTTGGTTCCATTCATTTCTCTTCGCCGTTTCTTCGATATCTATTAACTGATCCTCAATGTGAACAGCCAGTTTTTGCTGTTCACCTTTTATAAAAGTAGCTAACTTCATCGTTTCTTCCTCCTTTTATGCATTTTTTCCAAAAACAACCCCGCCATCGATATATAAAGGGGATCCCATCATGAACGCAGACTCGTCCGAAGCTAAGAACAGTGCCGCTTTTGCCACATCACCAGGTCTGCCCAAATCTCCGCTCAATTGTCTTTTCTTGATCGTGCCGATGGCTACCTCAGGATCGTCATAGGAAGTTTTCAAGTAATCTTCGACGAACGGAGTCAGGATCGTACCTGGCAATAAAGCGTTCACCCGAATATTATAAGGCGCATAGTCCACTTGCATCGCTTTCGTCAAAGCAAGTACAGCGCCTTTCGTTGCTGAGTATGCGGCGCGTTTCACGAGACCCATTTCCGCTGCACATGATGACATATTGATAACGACCCCGCTTTTTTGTTCCATCATATAAGGAATCGTGTATTTAGAAGGCAGATATACCCCCTTCACATTCACGCTCATGATTCGGTCCCACACATCCGGTTCCACTTCGTCCACCCTGCCCACATTCGAGATTCCGGCATTGTTGAACAATATATCAATTTTCTTATAGGTTTCGATGATTTGGGAGATTGCAGATTGAACCGCTTCCGGATTCGTTACATCCACCTCATAAAATGCCGCTTTCCCGCCAGCTTTCTTTATTTCAGAAACAGTGCCCTGCCCATTTTCTGCATGAATATCGGTAATGATGACAAATGCGCCTTCACTAGCGAATAAACGGGCTGATTCCTTTCCGATCCCGCTTCCCCCGCCAGTGATGACAGCGATTTTATTTTGCAGTCTCATGACGTTACCTCCTGTTCATGATTCATATGATCTTCAGGCTGCGCCGCTTTCACCGTTAAACCGCCATCCACCATTAACAGATGCCCGTTGATTTGCATAGCTTCATCGGAAGCCAAAAATACGACGGAATCACCAATTTGCTTTTCCGTCCCAAGTCTTTTCATCGGATTGGCTTCAATCTCTTTTGCGAGAATTTGCGGATCTTCCAAATATTCCTCACACATATCCGTCGCAACGGTGCTTGGGCCGACAGCATTCACATTGATATTGTATTTTCCTAGCTCGACCGCCAATGCCTTCGTTAAATGAGAGGCAGCTGCTTTCGATGAAATATAGTGGGGAATGACCGGACTCGTGACAAGGACGCTAGCCGTTGATGTAATATTGATGATCTTGCCATATTTATTTTCAATCATTCTCCTCGCCACTCTTTGCGTCGTCAAAAAGATCGATTTCACATTGGTCCGATACGTATCATCCCATGTTTCTTCCGAAAGGCTCAAAAAAGGCTCAAACGGGGCAATGCCAGCATTATTCACTAAAATATCCACTGTTCCCAATTCTTTTTCCACTTCATCGATCATGGCATCGACATCTTCCTTCAACCCAACGTTCGCTTTCACGACGATCGCTTGGATATGAAACTCGGATTCTACTTTTTCTTTTAAAGCGTTCGCTTTTTCAAATGAACCTGGTGATGTATAGTTGATAGCCACATTGGCACCTTCCTCAGCCAATCTCATGACAATCGCTGCACCGATTCCCCTGCTGCCTCCTGTGACAAGTGCTGTTCGATTATTCAATTTACCCATATGAATTCTCCTCCCTTTTCCTATCCGTTTCTAAAGACTGATGCTGATCCGGCTGATGCTGAATTCCTGATGCCCTAGAATTTCCGCCTTTGTCAGCTCACCCTGTGCCGTTTTAACGATCGTTTCGTAAATGCGATTTCCCGCTTCCTCTGTCGTTTCTTTTCCTTTCATGACAGGGCTTGTATCCATATCGATGTTATCGATCATCTTGATGGCCGTATGTTCATTTCCCGTTATTTTGATGACCGGGATAATTGGGTTCCCTGTCGGTGTCCCTCTTCCCGTCGTAAAGCAGACCATATGTACACCGGCTGCCGCCATGCCTGAAACACACTCGATGTCATTCCCCGGGGAATCCATGAAGTAATAGCCATTACCCGGGATTGCTTCCGCAAATGATAAGACATCGTTCAATGGGGCTGTACCTGCTTTACTTATGCAGCCAAGCGATTTTTCCTCGATGGTCGAGAGCCCTCCCTCAATGTTGCCCGGGCTCGGGTTTCCGCCGCGCATATCGGCCCCGATGCGTTCCACTTCTTTTTCGAATCTATCAACATATGCATATAGTTTATTTGCCACTTCTTCACTCACTGCTTTTTGGGCAACAAGATGTTCAGCTCCGATGATTTCCGTGGTTTCACCCATTACGATCGTACCTCCCTTTTTCAGGAGCTGATCAGCCGTCCTCCCTAAAGCGGGATTGCTGCACAATCCGGATGTAGCATCGGAACCGCCGCATTTCACGCCTACTATCAATTCTGAAATGGGGGCATCCACTTGCGGCACTTTTTCGAGTTCCAGAAATAACCCCTTCGCCACTTCAGTCCCCTTCTTAATCGCGTTTATCGTCCCGCCTGCATCTTGGATATCTAGCCACTCCACTGGTTTTCCCGTTTCTTCTTCGATTTCCTGTTTCAATACTTTGGCATCAATCACCTCACAGCCCAAGCTGATTAACAGGACCGCTCCAACGTTCGGGTTTTTCCCCATTCCGCCAAGTAGTTTATGTGTACGTTCTTTATCATCACCAATCTGGCTGCATCCATGCTGATGCGGAATGGCCACTGATTCCGGTACAGCTTGCTGGATTCTGTTGGCCACATGATTGGCGCAAATGACGGTAGGAATGATCAATAGATGATTACGGATTCCAAATTTCCCATTTGAACGGCGATACCCTTTTATCATGCTCATTGTTTTTGCTCCCCTTCCGCCTTATCACCTCTTCCTCTGATTCCCTCAATATTATGTACATGGACATGTTCACCAGGCTCGATATCCATCGTCGCTGCACCGATCACTTCTCCATATTTGATGACAGCCGCCGATCGCTGAATCGGTTTGATTGCGATTTTATGCCCAAATGGAATCGAACGCTTTGCTTCCACTGCCTCTTTTTGACCATTGATGACATAGAGTAATGTTTCCCCTTCTTCTACATCTTTCAATGATGTCGCAACATTATCCTGATCAGACATGACGATGCTTGTAATGTCCTGTTCATAAACTAGCTTGCCCATTTTCTTCTCCCCTTTCCTTTAGCTTGTAAAAGGCTTTAGCATTTCCATGAAATATTCCATCTATTTCAGCTAGTGTCAAAGTTTCCGGTAAATTCCCTTTTATGACCGCCACTGCCTCTTCATAGCTCCCAGCTGATAAACATACAGGCCAATCACTGCCGAAAAGTAAACGGTTCGGCCCGAATACCCGAACAATATGTTGTATGTATGGCTTAAAGTCATCCATCTTCCACATTTCAGGAGCCGCTTGGGTCAATAAACCCGACATTTTGCACCACATATTCGGAAACTGTGACAAAGCATTCATCTCTTCTTGCCATTTGCATAATTCCCCAGCTGATATATTCGGTTTAGCCATATGGTCGATGACAGCCTTTAAATCCGGAAGCGTTTTCATTAATGTTAAAACAGTTGAAATATGTTTATGATTAATCAACAAATCCAGCGGAAGATCATATCGAATAAGCTGTTTCAGATTTTCCACCACTTGTTCTTGTAAGATCCAGGCACTGTCTTCCAAATCCTGCAACATAGGGCGTAAACCAACAATTCCCGGTCGTTTCATCAAAGAATCCAATTGCTCCGGGAATGCTGGAGCAGATAAGTCAAGCCAGCCCACCACGCCATATATCCAGTCATGGCGGTCATACAAGGATAATAGAAATAGAGTCTCTTCATAGGTTGGAGCCGCTTGTACCAGGATCGTCCCCGAAATATCATTCTTATGCATTAAGGGTGATAAATCATCGGGAAGATAATCCCGATATAGGACTCCCATATCATGTGTAAGCCAAGAGTAATCACCTCGGTCAATTCTCCAAAAATGCTGATGTGCATCAATCACCATGCTGACCTCCTCTTGTTATCTTTATGTTACCGGTAACATTAAAATAACAGCAATATTTTAAATTGTCAATAAATTTAATGAAATCTCTTGAACTGTCCAAATGGAATTACCATTTTCAACTCTTATTAATAAGAAAACTCGCCATTCCCAATTGGAACGGCGAGTTTTTTTATCATCTAGGACGGTTCAATCTTTTTATTACAACTGTAAATAGTAAAACGACCAAGAACAGGATGAAAATGATTACGAACGGAATGGTCGTTGTAAAAAAGGTGACCCATCCACTTGTCTCTTTGTTTTCTGGCGTAAACTCAATTTTTTCTATATCATGTTCCCTTATGGCGTGATTCATTCTATCTTGCCAAATTTCACTATCTGGTACAGATGCGATAAAGTATCGATCCTTTTCATACCCTGCCAACCGGCCTCTTATTTCATAAACACTATTTTGTGGCTCCACCTTTAAAAATGTCACTTTCCCATCCTCTAAAGTTGTAAAAAATTCATCTTCAGTTAATTTCTCAGTCGGTTCTTTATCATTATTAAAAACCAGCACAATTCCCAAAGTAACCAAAAAGATTAATAAATAAAATACTTTACTACGGAAAATCCGCTTCATATCAAATCTCTCCCACAAAAACAAACTACAGGCAATAGTATCATATATAGTTAATTATTAACAATTAAACTATCGGTGTATCACTTGTCAAATGGATAATTTTAGTAAAAAATAGAAGGTATAGCAAACTAGAGGTTTAAGGGGGGAAAATTTTTGATTACTCATTTCGCGGATTTAGAATTACTGACAGTATCTATAGAAGGCGTAAAGCAATGCTATGCTAAACGCCTGCAGCTTCCCATTCTATTTGAATCTAAAGACTTTATTCAGTTTCAGCTTACGCCCTTTACGACGTTAAGTTTTAAAGAAGCGTTTGAACCCATTTCTCCAGCACACTTTGCTTTTCAAGTCCCCTATTCTCATTTTGATGAAGTCGCAGCATTTGTGCAACAATCCGGATTATTGGTCCTAAGCCAAGAACAGGGTCAGTATATGGACGAAACGAACGGTAGAAAAAATTTATATTTTCGTGATGGAGATGGTAATCTTCTCGAAATTATTGCCCATGATTACGTGAATGAGGATGAACTGAAGGCATCCGGTATGTTACAAATACTTTATTTAAGAGAGATTGGCTTCCCTGTGGATTCGGTACCAAACTTACGAGAGTGGCTGAAAAGTCACTTTGGTATGAAAACGGAAAAAGATCAAGATATATTTAATTTCGTCATTAGCGGAACAGCACATGCAATAGTGGTTTCAAAACTAAGGCCTTGGATTCCTATTGCCATGAAGGCCTTACCGCCAAAGATGGCGGTGACATTCGGTACACCCAATAATCGTTTTATTAATGACCTATCAAAACAAATGGATCGCACTTCTTCAGATGGCTCCAAGAAACTATTTCTGTCTAAGGATAGTTATTCTTTTTATATTGAACATACCCCTGAATTCAGTGAATCAATGGTGAAAAATCTGAATTTACCTATTTGAACCGTTGTTTCTCATTTAACCTAAAAGGAGGAATCGATATGCCAATAAGGGAGGCAACAGTGACTGATGCCGAAGGAATAGCTATAGTCCATGTGGATTGCTGGAGAACCACTTATAAAGATATAATGCCGAGTGATTTTTTAGATAATCTGTCTTATGGGCAAAGGAAAGAATTATGGAAAAAGAATATATCCAGTGATGGAAATTATGTTTATGTTGCTGAAAATAACGAGGGGAAAATAGTAGGATTTATAAGTGGCGGGAAAAGGGAAAAAAATAAAGTTGAGGATTCTGGTGATTTAACTTCAATTTATATCCTCGAAAATTTTCAAGGAATGGGGATAGGTAAGGAACTCATCAAAGAATTATTCTTTAAATTCGACGAACTGGGATTTAAGACAATTTTCGTTGAGGTGCTTGAAGATAATAAATCTCGATACTTCTATGAGGCATTTGGTGCTGAATTGCTTAAAACCGAAAAAATCAAAATGGCTGGCGCTGAATTGAATCTATTGGTTTATGAGTGGAAGGATATTAGCCCAGTATTGTTATGAGCGGCATGCTACCGGGAGAGGCCACTTTTTCTTTGGCAAAACCAAAAACTCCTATTATTTAATAGGAGCTCCAGATGATTTCCTGATTACCAATTCAGGCTTTAAATTGATCGTCCGATAGTCGGCAGGACCGACTTCATCCACTCGCTCGATCACTAATTGTGTTCCTAGATATCCGAAATCGTAAGCAGGCTGTGAAGATACGGTTAAAAAAGGATCGAAGTCCGAGAATAATTCTAAGTCGTCAAAGCAAACGACGGCAATGTCTTCAGGCACTTTAATCTGTTTTTCTCGTAAACTTTTTATAATTTTGATGGCAATGAAATTGTTGGCGGCAAAAATCGCCGTTGGCCGCTCAGAGGGCGGGACATTCATCAACCCGTCAATACCGTTCCATTGCTTTTCCTGTTTGTAATGAGTCTCTATGACGAAAGAGTGATTGATGGTCAAATCATTTATTTTCAGCGTTTCAATATAGGCCTGATAACGCTCTTTCGAAGTGGAGATCGTTAGCGGACCATGAACCATAGCGATTCGTTCGTGTCCAAAATCGATGAGATGCTGAAGAAGCTTTTTCGTTCCTTCATAGTTATCACCAAGTACCCGATCACAAGAAACATCTTGAATTTGCCTATCTATCAATGTAAATGGAACCCTGTTTTTTATTAATTTCTTTAAATTTTTCATCGATTGATCGCCTGTTGGTGCAATGATTACGCCATCCACCCGTTTTGAAATCAATGCATCGATATATTCGCTCTCTTTTTCGTAATCCTCATCGGTATTGCATAAAATGAGCTGATATCCCATTTGATTGGCTTTATCCGCGGCCCCTCTCGCCACCTGGGTGAAAAAGGGGTTCGTGATATCGGTTATGATTAATGAAAGCAGCTTCGTTCTTTTAATATTCAAACTTTGGGCAGCGGAATTCGGTATATAGTTAAGCTCTTTAATGACCGCTTCAACTTTTTCCCTTGTCTTTTCACTGATATTCCCTTTATTATTAATGACTCTCGATACAGTCATCGTTGATACATTCGCTTTTTTCGCAATATCGTAAATTGTCGTCACTTTTTGTACCCGCCTTTACATTATCCCTTATATTGTATCATAAGTATAAATGGTTATTTTATACTTTAGCACTTGGAAGATCATGTTGACCCGGATACGGTACGGAGATTCAAAAAAGACACAGTCCTTCGGAAAGGACTGTGTCTTGCATTTCATTTAATTTTGATTAAATCCGCTTTCGTCCATGTAAAATACTTCCCAAGAATGCCCGTCGATATCCAGAAAACTCCAACCGTACATGAAACCATGATCAATGGCTTCATTGAAAGGCTTTCCGCCAGCATCCAGTGCCCTATTCACGATTTCATCGACTTCTTCCTTACTTTTAACGGACAGGGCGACGATGGCTTCCGTACTCGCTGCTGAATTCGGGATGTCCTTCTTCGTAAACGTTTTAAAGTACTCTTCCACCAATAACATGACATATATGGACTCGCTGATAACCATGCATGTTGCATTTTCATTGGTCATTTGCTCGTTAAACTCAAAGCCGACCTTTGTGAAAAATTCTACTGAGGCATCCAAATCTTTAACAGGCAAGTTTACAAAAATCTTTTCCGCTTGAACTCCCATCCAATTCACCCTCGCTTGATTTATTTGTTCACTCACCTACTATTCGCTGCATTTTTCGATTATCCTGCTTGCAGCATAAAAAGTGAGATCACCATAAAATCTTCCTACTTCAAATAAACACTCATAATCTGTGTTTCGTTTATATTCGCTTGGGTGCTATTTGTTTTTTCCAATTTTTCAACTAGCTCGCCATTCGTGACAACAATCGGAGTTACGATGCTTGGAGCTTTGGATTTTATCAGATCGATATCAAATGTAACAAGCTTGTCTCCTGCTTTTACATTTTGCCCTTCTGCGACATGGACTTCAAATCCCTCACCATTAAGGTTAACTGTTTCCAATCCAATATGAATCAACAATTCAATGCCATGCTTTGTGCGGAGGCCCATTGCATGTTTAGTATGAAAAACCTGGATTACTTCTGCATCGATTGGAGATACGACCAACCCCTCCTCAGGAAGTATCGCTATTCCGTCCCCCATCATTTTACCGGAAAACACCGGATCTGGAACATCTTCAATATTTATTACTTGTCCATTAATAGGAGCAAGCAGCTGTTCCACACTTTCTTTTTTACTGAATAATTTCTTGAACATGCTATTTCCACCCTTCTCTTTCGTTCTTGAATCTCACAAATAGTTGATTAATTCTGATAATCATTTCTATTATTTATCCTTTTTTGATTTGCCTTCCGCTTTTTTCTTTTTGTTCTCTTCCACTCTAAATATAACCATCTCGGTTATTAATTCATAAGGAATTGGCTTGTTTAGCGGAAACTGAACGGCCCCTTTTGAACATTTATATTCCGTTAAAGCAGATTCAAACGAAGTGATTGCGCTAGGGGTCGGATAGAATCCAATATGTTTTTTATAGGCAGCGAAATGTACCAGATTTCCATATAAAACAAAGGTAGGCATTTGATAGCTTATCTTTTCTTCTACATCCGGTGCTGCATCCTTTATGACTTTTCTCAACGTTAGTAGTATCTCCTGAACTTCTTCGGGAAATTGTATAATATATTCATCAATTGAATGAAATGTATTGGTTCCTTCCATGGTTTCTCCTTTCTAAAACCAAATGATTCGTCATCAATACCTTTAATATAACATTTTATCCTTCCACTATCATGTTCCGTTACCTTTAGGGAAAGGAACCCGGGCACTCGCGGCTAATTCCGCCAGTTTTCCCCAGTACAAATCATATGATTGGAGATCAAAAAGATAGTTGGATACTTTCAATAAAAGCTGGGAGGCACAATTAACGAGGCGGATGCTTAGATAGACATTGGGCATTTGAATGACAAAACCCCCGAATTCGAATGAATTCAGGGGTTTTGGATTTTTTTGTATTTAACGGCTCGTGTAACCTGCATCGACATGCAAGGTTGTGCCCGTTACATAAGAGGACTGGTCTGAAGCTAACCATAAGCTAGCCTGTGCGACTTCCCTTCCTTGCCCAAACCGGTTCAACAGGCTAAGCTGCGGTGCGTATTCTTCTTCGGTGAAACCAAACTGGTCCAATGCTCCTCGTAACATCGGAGTATCAATGGCACCAGGGGCCACAGAGTTAACACGGATGTTTTTGTCTCCATTTTCTAGTGCAGCGACTTTCGTCATTCCGACAACTCCGTGCTTTGCCGCGACATAGGCCACATTATCCGGCTGAGGACGGAAGCCGCTGACGGATGAAATATTGATGATCGATCCACCGTTACCTTGCTTAATCATCTGTTGCAGTTCATATTTCAAGCATAATGCTGTTCCTTTAAGGTCTATGGACATAAGCTTGTCCCAATAATCTTCATCAAACTCGGCTACTGGTTTGTCATCAGGAGTCAGGGCTGCATTATTGACAGCAACATCCAGCCTTCCAAATTTCTCAACCGTTGCATCAACTAGTGCTTTAACCTGTTCCGTTTTGGAAATATCGACTTTTTGGAAGAATGCGATTCCGCCGTTAGCCTCAATTTCCGAAACTGCCTGCTTACCTTTTTCTTCGTTAAGGTCAGCTACCACCACTTTGGCACCTGCTTCTGCAAATAGTTTAGCCGTTTCGAGACCCATGCCCATTGCAGCTCCTGTTACGATTGCCACCTTATCTTGCAATACTGGATATGTCATTCCAATCACTCTTCCTTCCTATATCTTAGAGTATCGTGTAATTTCATCCAAACCGGGGTTCAGGTAATTTATCCCACCTAACCTTCCCTAAATCATGGATATTATCCAAAATGGAAACTATCTCGACATTGAGATATCATAAAACAATTAAAGTATAAAATGTTTATGAAAGGGCTTCAATATGCAATACTATAAGAAATGTATGATACCCGACAGATTCATCGTTTTTGTCCATTAAAAAATCAGGAAGGAGTATTTCCATGTCCATTCAGCATCCAGATAGACGAGTAAGAAGAACAAAAGAGAGCTTTAAAGCAGCTTTATTAACTTTGATGGAAGAAAAAAACTTCCATACTATCACCATTACTGAAATCGTGAATATGGCGAATTATAATCGTGGAACATTTTACTCCCATTACGAGCAAAAGGAAGATTTATTGGATGAAATAATCGGGGAGATGTTCGAAAAATTGAATGAAGCTTACCGTAAACCTTATCGCGGCTTATCAGTCGTCGAATTCAATAACTTACCTTCAAAATCGATTGTATTATTTCATCATTTCTTAGAAAACAAAAAGTTTTATAAACTGATGTTACACCCAGAAACTGCCTATAACTTCCGTGAAAAAATGACAACCAAACTAGCTGAATTATTCAGGGAAGACTATAAATACTCGACTGAGGTAAATCCGAATATTGATATTGACCTTTTTAGCACGTATCGGATCCATGGCATCATTGGATTGATAATAGAATGGATTGACAATGATTTCGAACAATCACCTGCGTATATGGGCGACCAGCTTATTCAAATATTGAATTTTCACACACCGAAATTCTATCTAAAAGACCGCTGACCCCCACATAGCTTCATTGATTTTCTTGTTTTCCTTGCCTTCCCCCTATCGTTTAATCGCAATTATCTATCCTTTTATAAACTCTTCCATTCTAATCATTACACCTTCCAGCATGGTAATCGACCTTGAGGCATTCAAAGGTTCCATATCCAAGGAATGGTTTGCCTGCGGGATTTTATCGATTCTTATGTTCGTTTTATTTTCAATCGCTTGAATTTTATCTGGAATATAATGATGATCTTTTTCTCCTATAACTATATGTGCTGAATGATTGCTGCTCAATAATCCATCAAAAATCGAATCGAACTTCAATAGGGGCGTAAGCAAAATCATTTTGGCTTTCATAAACCGCTCACTTTTCATAATTCCGTTGATGATGGGGATGGTACCAAGTGATTTACCTAAAAACACCGTTCCTTGATATTCATGGTTTTGAAGTACTTCCGTAATGACGGGATTTATATCATTAACGATCACTTTTGTTATATCTACCAATGGATGCTTGAAAATATCCTGATCGTAAGCGTAATGAATATGCACGACATCATACTGATTTTGAAGCATCACCATCGTCGAATAATAGAATAACGGCTTCTCATACGTGTACCCCGCACCTGAAAACATAAAACACACGGCTGGACTTCCGTTTTCAATATGTGTGTATGTAATTTCTTTTTCATTACTATTTACTTTTCTTTGGTTAGCCTTCATGATAGATTCCTCCCTTTATCCATTCTCGCACTTGCTCTAAACATTCATTAGCCACCCGCTGCATTCCTCCTTGACAAGATACTATCTAGATAGAATCCAAGAATTGGGTTTCGTTTTTTATCGGGAATAGGTATACTTTAGCTATTAACCTATTTTATGGAAATTACTTCTGATGATGTATCAATCCAGCCTTAAAGGAGAGTGTGTAATGAAAATCAAAACGTTATGTTTCATTCTTGTCCTGCTAGTCACTGGTTCCATGGGTACGATTCAAGCAAGTGCAAACGATCAAAAGGTGAAAGAACTGGATATCGGGGAGTCTTTCGATGGTGCGGAAGGCACGATGGTTCTCCAAAACTTAAAAAATGATAAAGTATATATCTATAACAAACAGAGAAGTAAAGTACGCTACACCCCAGAATCGACATTCAAAGTCGCGAATGCATTAATCGGTCTACAGACAAAAGCGGTGAGCGATGAATATGAAGTGAAGCGCTGGGATGGCGTAATCAGGGAATTTGAGGATTGGAACAGAGATCATACGCTGGCTTCAGCCATGAGGCATTCCGTGATCTGGTATTATCAAGCAATGGCCCGCGATATCGGGGCGGAAAACATGCAGAAATATGTGAGCCTGATCAATTACGGCAATCGTGATATCTCCGGTGGGATCGATCAGTTCTGGCTCGACAGCAGCATAAAGATTTCTGCCCGGGAACAAGTCCAATTCATTGAAAACCTTGTAGAGGAAAAACTGCCTATCGATAAACAGCATATGAGAACCGTAAAGAGAATCATGATCAATGAAGAAGCAGACTCATATGTCCTCCATGGAAAAACCGGTACACGCCTTTCTGATATGGGATTGGGCTGGTATGTGGGTTACATCGAAACGGACAAAGGCAAATGGGCCTTCGCAACGAACATGGACGGCAGCGGAAGCAAAGCCAAAACGATTACACTTGATGCCCTGAAAGAGTTGGATATCATAAAGGAATAATAGTTCACGCATGCTCAAAATTCTTGGGCATGCGTTTTGCTTTGTCTTAAAGATATCTAAAAAGTTGATTGGAACGGAAGGTACGAGACTCCTGCGGGAAAAGCGAGTGCCCTGCGTTCCAACGCAGGCTTTGTGACTTTCTGAGAGAGTGCGTCCAACTCCAGAGGCTATTGTGAGTAAATGGAAACAAATTTTTCCAGAACGGTTCCCCTCCAAGAGATTCGAACAAGCTAAAATAGCTTCACTTGAATAGATAAACGCGAAATTACGACGTTATTAAAATCGAAATATAAAAAAGCCCCATTTCCCGGTGCTGCAGGCGGGAAATGGGGCTTTGGTTACTACATGAAAGCAAATGCTCTCCTTTTATGATTTACATGTAATGAATTATATTATTTCGATATATCCTTCTGTTCCATGCACGCGAATTCGTTGACCATCTCTTATGATCTTGGTGGCATTTTCCACCCCGACAACCGCCGGTAAGCCATATTCACGCGCGATAACCGCTCCATGGGTCATCAGTCCGCCAACCTCGGTAACTAGACCTTTTATGGAAACAAACAATGGTGTCCAGCTAGGGTCGGTAAAGGGGGTGACCAATATATCTCCCTCCTCTAAATCCGCATCTTCCATGTTTAAGATGACACGTGCCCTTCCCTCAATAACTCCGGAAGAAACAGGTAGCCCTATAATAGCTTCGGCTGGGAGATTTTCTCGTTTGTACTCACCCACAATGATTTCACCATCAGACGTGATAACACGTGGCGGAGTTAGTTTTTCATATAATTTGTACTCTTCTTTACGTTTGCTGATGATCTTATAATCCAATTGATTTGTGTGTACGACTTCGTGAAGTTCTTCAAAAGTGAGGTAGTATATATCTTCTTTTTCACGAATGACTTTGGCTTGTAAGAGTTGTTCGGCTTCTTTCAATAAAGCCTGCTTATAAACGAAGTAGCGATTAACCATGCCGTATTTTGGATATTCCCGATAACCGATGAAATTCCGGACTAGGCTGATCATTCGTTTTGTTTCTTTGGCTTTTTGTTCACCATCCGGTAATTGCTTCAATCGATCTAATAACTCTTGTTCTTTTTTCAAAGCTTCCTGTCGCCCTTGCTCAAATTTCCGATTGCTGGCATTAGGCTCAAAGTTTTTGATATTGCTGAGAATCATAGGGATGAGTGTAGACGGTTTTTCGCTCCAACGAGTTTTAGTAATATCGATTTCTCCTGTACATCGCATTCCGTATTTGCGGAGATAATCATGGATAGCGTCTTGGGTTTCCTGTCCACCATCAAACTTAACCAGTTCATCCAAAAAGTTATCATTTTTTACATGTTGTAAATAATCAATTACTTCTGGATAAGGACGAATCACATCTGCGATATCCAATAGCGCCAGACCCATTTCCGAAGTAATATTGTTTGGTACAGATTGAGAAAGCGTATCTGCTGCGTTTTTTTCACCTAACCACTTGTTCATTTTTTCATTGATCCATGATGAAGCATCCATAGCAGCCATAAACACAGCTGAACTTTTTGGGTCAAATAAAATCTTCTTTAATATCTGGATATCTTCCAGAATAAAATCGAGTAAATCCGATCCTGATTTCGTTTGGATGTTTTGTTTTAACTCTTCTATCGATAGTTGACTGCTCTTAATCAAATCAGAAACGATTGTCGGGTCGTTTTCGATTTGTGCCCTAGAATCCGCGGACGACACACTTTTATTGCTTTTACCGGAACCCTGCCCTTCCTTATCATTTGGTAAGGGTTTTATGAAATCTCCTCGCTCTATTATGGTAATGAGTGCGTTTTTCATGAGCGGATCGTGTTGTCCCATGCCATCTAATAACATTTTTCTGCTGTCAGGTGAAGCCAGCATATGTGTGACATCAACAAATAACCTTCCACCAGCTTTACGCATGGGTGCATTAGTCGTTAACAGGAAAAAGGACAATCCCAGCGGTTTCATGGAATCGGTCATCATTTGTTGGTGACCAACAGATATATACACGTGATTCTCCTGATCATTTGCTTCAGGAATGGGATGCAAAGTAGTGATTGGCCGGCTCTGGACAATATAAAATGTATCATCAACCAAACACCATTCGATATCTTGCGGGCAGCCAAAGTAAGCTTCGATCTGTCTTCCTGTGCGTGCTAGTTGTAATATTTGTTGTTCAGTAAGAGTTTGAGTCTTTTGCCGATCGGGATCGATCTGCTGGGTCTCCGTTCCGCCTTCTTTTAGTCCATGGATAGCCAATTTTTTGGTTGCTATCCTCTTATCGACGATTTTCTCTTCTTGCACTTTATAGTTATCGGCAGAGACCAAACCAGAGACCAATGCTTCTCCAAGTCCAAAACTCGCATCGATCGATAGCAGCTTTCGGTTAGAAGTAATCGGATCAGCGGTAAATAAAATCCCTGAAGCCTGTGGGAAGACCATCCTTTGAACGATAACGGATAAATAAACCTGACTGTGGTCAAATCCATTTTGCATACGGTAAATTACCGCGCGATCCGTAAACAGGGAAGCCCAACATTTGCTGATATGCTGCATGATGGCATCGACGCCGATGATATTTAAATACGTGTCTTGTTGACCAGCAAAAGAGGCATGTGGCAAATCCTCGGCAGTCGCACTAGAACGCACTGCATAAGCATGTTCATCACCAAACAGGGAGAGATGGTGAGCAACAGCCTTCACTACATCGGAAGGAATTTCTACTTCCATTATGATTTTCCGAATCTTCCTGCTGATCTCGCCAATTCGATCTCGATCCTCTACTTTTAACCGTGTTAGTTGATCCACCAATGCGCAGAATGCTTCGTTTTGTTCAAGGGCTTTTTGATAACCTTCTGTCGTAATACAAAATCCATCTGGCACTTGTATTCCCTGAATCTTCGATAGTTCCCCTAAATTCGCTCCTTTTCCTCCGGCGAGTAAAAGTTGCGTTTTATCGATCTCCCGAAACTCTAGTACATATGGTTTCATTTCTTTCCCTCCCATTTATCGCTCAATACCAAGACAAATCATTCTCTGATCAACCAATTGCGCGGTACATTCTTTCTTGCACCTGATGAAGTTCCACGTTCATCAAACACTCCTTAAAAAATAAAAATAGGGGTTGACTGAAAAGGACTTCATGAAGTATAATTAAAATAGGGATAATTTATACAAAAATACTTTGAAGTTGTGTAACTATATAAATTTACCACAGTTTTTCTTTTTTATCAATGATTAAAAGAAGAAAAATTTCACAAGACCATTGACTACAAAAATGATATCCAAATAGACGATCATTTCATGTTAACGTCAGGAAAATGCCGATTTACAATGAAATTCAAATATTAAAAAGCCCAATTTCTATATAAAGAAATCGGGCTTTTTTCGTTCCCCCATTAAAGTGCCCTTTAATAAGGCTGTTTTCGCATACTTTGTGCTATTTACCAAGTAAAGCGGTGTGGTCAGATGCTCGCTCCAATCAGCCTTAAATCGTTTAGTTTTTAAAAACAACAATCTTTACGAAAAGAGCCTTTAATAAGAACAATGAAGAAACTAGTTATCTCGAATTAACCTAGAATAGTAAGTGGAGGTGAATCGGTCTTTTCTATTTCCATGATGGTTTTCTTGTTTTGTTGTACTAAATGAACGCTAAACCTTTTTCCAGGATCGCACCCGATTGCGGAAGATGATTATAAGTTTTGCTCACATTCCAATTACGGAAACCATTTCACCATGTTGCACGAGGAGAATAAAACAATGATATTTTTGTACATAATGGTACAGGTGTAAGTTTTAGAAGTTTCCGCTTGAAAACAGAACCTATGTTCGTGTATACTTTAGCAGTTATTACTAAGGAATCCAATTTTAATTCAAAGGGGAATGAAAATGATTAGACCGTATTTAATGTTTAACAGAGAATGTGAAGAGGCTTTCAAACTTTATATGGAGGCATTTGGCGGGGAACTTATTGCGATGCAAAAATATAGTGAGCTCCCTTCAAGTCCAGACTTTCCTGTTGAAGAGAGTGATAAAGAACTTGTTCTATACTCACAATTAAGAATAACAGAAGATGGATTTATTATGGGTTCTGATTCAAAACGCGAATTGAATGATAGTGACAAAGTGGTTGTAAGCGTGGAGCTTAACTCGGAGGAAAAAGCCAGAAAGGCATGGAACCTATTAAAAGAGGGTGGATCTATACATATGGATCTTCATGAAACATTCTTTGCGAAACTTCACGGTTCGTTGAAGGATAAATTCGGCATTTCATGGATGTTTACTGTCAACTAAATTGAATCCAATGCCAAAAGACAACCCGTTATATGACTGGTTGTTTTTTTTATTCGGATCACAATCCTCATTTAAAAATCACTCAACCACCTGGCATTAGCTCCATAAAAAAAGAGCTGCCAATGCAACTCCCTTATTGAAGTAAGGCCTGTTAATTCCCTTGTATCCCCATTCATTTCAATACAAAAAAAATAGTGTGAACCATACAAACGCAACACCAAAATCAAATAATATCCGGCTCTTATTTTCCTTTTTTAAGAGTTTTTCGAATGCGTCCATTATTGACCCAATCCCTAATAAGATTAATAAATATTTTATGAAATTAAAATTAAAATCATGTATTATTCCTAATATTAAATTCAAGCCCATTAATATTATCATTAAATATCTAATCAGAGTAAACGGTTTTGTACTTTCACTTTTTTCAAAAAACAATCCCATTACATCTTTCAACTTATTTGACATTAAATTTCCCCCATAAAACTACAAACAAATTTAATAAACTATACCATAACGCAAACTGGTCTTCTTCAACAAGCTAACCTTTTGTTGCATAAGAAAAGGAGCTTCAGATCAGCTCCTGGTAATGAAGTAAAGCACCCGCTAATTGGATAACAATTGGCAGCTGTTTTTTTACTGTTAATATATACAAGGCTGCCCACCGCACCCTGGATAAAAAATGGTTTGATCGAACACGACAAACCGGTCTTGTATCGAATCAATATTTGCCGAACATTCTTTTAGATATCTATTCTCTCTATATAACTCTATTCGTGGCCATTTTTTTCTCTTTTTATTGCCTTGATATCCTCTGCCAGCATGTCAACATGTTCTTTTTTCGTAGCCCAACTGGTGCAAAACCTTACAGCACTGTGTGCAGCATCGACCTTTTCCCAGAAGGAGAATGAATACTTTTTGCCTAATTCCAAAATTACATCTTCAGGCAAAATGGGAAACTGCTGATTTGATGTGGAATCATATCGTAATGAAAATCCACTTTCAACAAATGCTTCTCGAATCATCATTGACATTTCCACGGCATGATTAGAAATTTCATAGTATAAGCCATCTTCAAATAAGGTTTCAAACTGGATCCCCAATAGTCTCCCTTTAGCCAGTAATCCACCCTTTTGCTTGATAAAATACCGGAAATCCTTTTTCAGGGCATCATTCATGATGACTGCCGCTTCACCAAACATTGCACCAACTTTTGTTCCCCCTATATAGAACACATCACATAGCCTTGCAACATCTGCCAAGGTTAAATCGCTGTCTTTTGAAGCCAAACCATACCCTAATCTAGCTCCATCCAATACCAATGGCAAACCACATTCCCGGCAAACTTTACTTAATGCTTCCAATTCTCCTTTACTGTAAGTCGTTCCATTTTCCGTAGGGTTAGAAATGTAAACCAAGCCTGGCTGTACCATATGCTCATGAGTAACATCATTCCAGTGGGCATCATATAATTCTTTCACCTGTTCAGCTTGAATTTTTCCATCATCACTCGGCAAGGTAAGTATTTTATGACCAGTGGCTTCAATTGCTCCTGTTTCATGTACTGCGATATGCCCGGTAATTGCAGCAACTGCACCTTGATGCGGCCGCAAAATTGAAGCGATGATGGTTGTATTCGTTTGTGTTCCCCCTACTAAAAAGTGTATATCTGCATTCGCCGCATCACACTCTTTTCGAATGTACGCTCTCGCTTTTTCACAGTGCTCATCCACTCCATATCCCGGTGTTTGTTCTTCATTGGTTTCTATTAATCGTTTCAGAATTCGCTCATGAGCACCTTCTGTATAATCATTTTCAAAACGTATCATCCTATATTCTCCCCAAACTATCCAGTTTCTTCTGAATGAACATCATAGAAGCATGGATTTCTTTTATTTCATTTTGTGATAATCCTTGGAATAACCTCACTATTTGTTCATCAGATCTTTCATTAAGCTGGTTAAAAAGAGTCATCCCTTTAGGGGTCAGCCGAATCAAACTAGTCCTGTTATCCAAGGTCGAGTTTTCCTTCATGACCAGTCCATCTTTACTCAGCTTGCTAATTATTCTGCTCATATAGCTGCGATCAATTTCCAGCTTATCAACCAAATTGCTTGCTATACACTGCTCCATCAAACCGATTTCTAAAATGACCCGTGCCTCAGTGAAGGAATACCCGGTATCCAAAATATGCTTATCCAATACACCAAGTATATTTGTATAAAATCTATTGAACTGCCGTATATCAGCCATGGTATTTTTACTAATATTCATTGTTGACTTCCTTTTTTAGTGGACTTTATCCACTAATACTTTATTGTAATTAGTGGACTTTGTCAACATTTTCATAAATCTTTGAAGAATCCATCGATCCACTAGTTTAACCTATTTCAAAAAATTCACTTTTAGCTTGAAATTGATTTAGGTTTTTTAGGGTGATTTTTTATTCTCAAGGAAGTTACAATGATTCAATTAGAAATAATTGTAAAATATCTCCCTCTATTGTTGTAAAAAGGGAATCCTTTGATTCATAACTTTAATCTATAAAATTAGAGAGTTATCAAACACGGGATGAGTTAAGGTGCATAATATAGGATTATGATATTTAACTATATTTCTGAAAGGATGTAATATTATGTATCCTCCTTACACTAACCCACACCATCTCAAACAAGAAACATTATCACAGGTTGGCCCTTGGGTACAGTATGGTTTAAACGAAGCTCAAAAAACATCGATCCCTCATGCAATGATGGAAATTGCAGCTATAGCCTATCTGATGGGTAAAGGATATGATCCAAGGATGGCGCATCAAATGGTCGAATCATGGGAAGTTAATGAAATGTTTTAACGACTGTAGCTTTAAAATAAAGATTAAGCAAAATGTCCTCTTTCCCCCATATTAGCGTAAAAAAAAATCCATTTTGAAAAAGGATTGATCAAAATGGATTTTCTTGTGATTCAGTTTTTTTGATTATTTTTGTGAGTCTTTATGAACTACCCACCCGTTAGTTGCATAAGACATTCTGATTTTAGCTTCCGATTTAAAATTCAACTTAAGCTTTTAAGACTTTGAATGCTTCCCGAACTTTTCGAGCAAATTCCAATGGTGGTTCGATTGATTCAAAATGCATATACATGGCTCTAGGATTTTCAAACAACCAATGATTATGAACTGCCGTTACAATAATATCCCTTTCCCTTAATTCTGTTAACAATGGATTGACCTCGACTTGAAGTAGAACTGTTTCACCTAGATTTAGTGCATTTCCTTTACTATCTATATTCTCAAAGCTGAAAAATTGAGGATTTACTAACGGTGAATTAGTTCTCCTTCCAAGTATTTTAAATGGTATGTCTCTAAATCTTTGAACTAGACATACTCCATTCATAAAACTGGCATTACCGTCAAGAATCCTTGCAAATTCACTACATAAATCCCTTTTTGAGTCCTTCCCCATCAAGTTCACTCCTCATAATAAAACCATTTGTACCCACTTAATCTGGTTTTATTGTATGCGGGTGGATTATTTAAGATTGGGCAAATGAATGGAAATAACAAACCTCATTGGGTCCATTCATAAAAACACCAAGGAAAGATCTTTTTTTACCCTGCCCTTTGGGGTAGGGGAAATTTGCTTAGAATACGTTTTCCGCGAAATACTTGCCGGTACCAAGTGTCCATCACGCTACGAAAACAATCCCCCAAAAAACGAGCCCAAAAATTTCATTCGGGGGTAGTTATGGGATTTTAACTTGATGGTTATGTGGCCATACCTCCTTAAGGGTACTTTTTATATTCAAAAGGCCGCCAAATGGCGGCCCTCTTATCCAGAATGCATTGTTTTCCTTACTCCCCTATCCCGTTAATTCCATAGGAAAAGAGCTGCCGAAGCAACTCCCTAATTGAAGTAAGGACCCGTTATTTGAAGGTTCAAAAAGCTCTTTGTTTTGTATTGTTCGGGTCGATTGTCTTAATTTTTTTAATGAAATAATAATGTTTGTAGAGGGCGAGAGCTATCAATAAGATTTTCACTAATAGGATGTCCACATAAAATACAGAAATTACGATGAAGAAATCGGCAATTATATTGATTCTGATTTTCTCTTTTCGAGTCATACCTTTTTTTTGCAGGAATGCTACAACGTATTTTTCATATAATGAAGTGCTTTTGAACCAGTTTTCAATCTTCTTGGAACTTTTAGCAAAGCAAAAAGCAGCAAATAAGTAAAACGGACCGCCCGGCAGAACTGGTAACACAGTCCCTGCAATACCAATCAAAAGAGATATGGACCCAAGAAGAAAAAATAGGATACTCTTTATTTTTTTAATTGTAATCACCTTTTTATTTATATTCTATCCCCTTAAAACGTAAAGAGGAAGTCTAATTGATTCAACATCAATGATTAATATCTTCCCTTTTTCTTTTCGAACTAACCTGTCCCTTTATAATGAATAGAGGATAAACAGGATTTCTTATTCATTCATAAAGCATGGTTACGACACCAGCATATTCTGACAAATTTTCTTTGGAAATATCCAATGTCTCAACTTCGGTTGTTCGCTGTCCGGAAATCTGAAGAAACTTATCTACCTTTGAAAACATCAGGCCAACAACCGACAATGCCTTCGTTCTATAGTGCATGGGAATTGTAATGGTAGATTTCAATTGACGCATCACTTGAGCAGCTTCCATTGCACTAATCGTGAATGTACCTCCTACAGGAATGATGAGAATGTCCACTTTTCCAATTTCATTTACTTGTTCTTCTGATAATATATGCCCTAAATCTCCACAGTGACAGATAGTTAGCCCGTCCATTTGGAAACGATATAAAATATTGGGGCCTCTTTTCTCGCCATTTACCTTGTCGTGAAATGTCTTAAATCCACTAATTCTTACATCTTCGCGGATGTATTCCTTCGGCTCATTAACAAGCAAGTATTCACCTGTTGCAGCTTCAATCTTATTGTGATCGAAATGATTATGTGTAACGGCAACTATATCAGGTTCAACACTCGGCATACGATAACGAATGAAACGATGATATGGATCAATAAGAATTTTGGTTCCACTGTCGGATGTTAGTAAAAAGGCAGAATGTCCAAACCATTTTATTTTCATACTAAAATTCTCCTCACTATGCAATTGATTCAAAAGTATTAAAATCAAGCAACTTTTAAGGAAGCCCGGACCTACAGTTCAATATTTATCCATTTATTATAATTCCATATTCATGAAATAGTCCTTCTATACCTGATCTGCCCCTTTAGTTCCATAAGAAAAGCGATCCTCATTAAAGAATCGCGCCCAATCGTGAAAGGAAATTTTTTTATTAAAACGCAGGCGGGGTAACTGAAAATAATACAGCTGCATTCTGACTAAAATTATTTTCCCATTTATGTTTGAAATTTGCCGGTATTTTCACACTATCACCAGCTTCCAATATATATTCTTCTTCGCCTAAGTATAGCTTGATTTTCCCTTCCAAAATATATGCCACTTCCTCTCCCCTATGTTCTATAGGGCTTTCTGACGAGGAGATATTTGGAGGAACTTTCATAATCGCTGTTGCTAGATTACCCGTAAAATCAGGTGACAATAACTCATAAGACAAATGATCAATGATCATTTTCTTACGTTTACTGGACCTCACGATTAAATCCTCCGTAATCGTTTCTTCAAGAAAAAAACTAAATGTTGGAACATTCAAGGTTTTAGCTAAGACCTTTAGGGTTTGAATAGAAGGATTCGCCAAACCTCGTTCAATCTGGCTTAACATTGAAGGTGTAATTTCAGCTAATTTCGCTAACTCTCTACTACTCAATCCTTTAGCTCTTCTATATTTTTCAACTTTCTTGCCAATATCTATATTTTCCATTACTGATACTCCTTAACAACATATTAAATCACACTTAAATAAAATTAATATAAATTAACACCGAGGTGATTGTGTGTTAAACTGTATTAAATTTTATTCAATTATAGTTTACAAAGTGACCTGTTACAAGAAAATGAGGAGGATCAAACAAATGAAAGAGATTGAAAGTAAAGAATTACAATCATGGAAAGACAAATATCCTTTATTAAAGAAGCTCATATCGTTGGATGAAGTATTTTGGCTCAACCCAAATGTCGAAAAATTTCAAACCGGAATTAAAAAATCCCCCCTTACTCAAGAAGATGTAAGAGATGCAGAGGAAAGGTTGAAACGTTTTGCTCCATATATCGCCAAGGTTTTCCCTGAAACAAAAGGGACGAACGGTATCATAGAATCTCCTTTAGTGAGAATTCCTGCCATGAAACATTCCTTGGAACAGGATCATCAACAACCTATATTAGGAGAATTATTACTAAAATGTGATAGTCACCTTCCTATATCAGGATCCATCAAAGCAAGAGGCGGGATCTATGAAATTCTCAAACATGCGGAAGAATTAGCTTTCCAACATCAATTGTTAACCATTGATGATGATTATTCGATTTTGGATAGTGATAGGTTCCGAACCCTTTTCTCAAAATATTCAATCGCAGTAGGCTCGACTGGAAATTTAGGACTTAGTATTGGCATCATCAGTGCAAAGTTAGGTTTTAATGTTTCCGTTCATATGTCAGCTGATGCAAAGCAGTGGAAAAAAGATTTGCTTAGAAGCAAAAATGTCAATGTCATTGAATATGAAGCTGATTATAGTAAAGCTGTAGAGGAAGGCCGTATCCAAGCAGATAGTGACCCGACATGTTATTTTGTGGATGACGAAAATTCCCACGACCTATTTTTAGGATATGCAGTGGCTGCATCCCGTTTGCAAAAGCAATTGGAAGAGCTAGAGATAATTGTAGATGAAAACCATCCTCTGTTTGTTTACCTTCCATGCGGAGTGGGCGGTGGTCCTGGAGGCGTAGCTTTTGGTTTGAAATTATTGTATCAAGACCATATTCATTGTTTCTTTGCAGAACCTACCCACTCGCCATGCATGCTACTCGGTTTAATGACTGGACTACATGATAAAGTTTCAGTACAAGATGTTGGCATCGATAATGTGACAGACGCGGACGGACTTGCTGTTGGAAAGCCATCCGGGTTTGTCGGTAAAACGATGGAACCCTTTTTAAGCGGCAATTATACGGTCAGTGATGAACAGTTGTATAAGTTGCTAAAAGAACTGGTCGATACAGAGGGGATCCATTTAGAACCTTCCGCACTAGCAGGCATGATAGGACCAAGTAAATTATGTAAAGAGGGCATCGATTATTTACAGAAGCATCATTTAACGGAAAAGATGAGCAATGGTACACATATTATTTGGGGGACTGGCGGAAGCATGGTTCCTGAAGAAATGATGAAGCAATATTATCAAAAAGGGTTGAAAGCAGCGTTAGGGAAACAGAAGTAATGTACGTGGCCATCAAACAAAAAAGACTGTAGGCAAAAGGATTCTATCTAACTGTTAAAACAAAGTTGATTGGAACGGAAGGTTCGAGACTCCTGCGGGAAAAGCGCGTGCCCTATGTTCCAATCAACGTTCGAATTTTTTTTCAAAAAAAAACTGTAATGCAGACTGCAGCAATTCTACCCTGCCCCTTTAACTCCATAAGAAAAAGAGTTGCTAAAGCAACTCCCTTATTCAAGTGTTGGTTCACCGATCGAAAATTGAATTAAAGTGTGACAATGATCGGACCATTTTTAGTAAGGATAATCGTATGTTCCAATTGAGCTACATAGCTTTTTTCCGTAGCATAGGTCCAACCGTCTTCTTTTTGGAATACTTCTTCTTCAAAGGTTGAGATAAATGGTTCGAATGCGATAACCATCCCTTCCTTTAATAGTTCATTATCCCATGGATCATTATAATTGCAAATATGGGCAGGCGCTTCGTGTATTCCACGTCCAACACCATGTCCTGTAAGGTTTTTGATGACAGTGAGTCCATGCTGTCTCGCTGTTTCGTATACTGCTTTTCCGATTCTGCTTTTTTTGGAACCGGGTTTTGCTTTCTTAAGACCTGCTTCAAATGCCTTTTTAGCAACGTCGCATAATTTCGTTAATACTTCTTCCCCATCCCCTACTACAAAAGAGATTCCTGTATCTGCGAAATAACCGTTCTTTGAAGCAGATACATCTATATTCACTAGATCCCCTTCATGAATAACCCGGTGACCCGGAATACCATGTGCCACTTCTTCATTAGTACTAATGCAAGTAAAGCCAGGAAAATCATATTCACCTTTCGGAGCTGAAACTGCACCCGCCTTTTCTAAAAGTTCTCCGGCTACATCATCAAGTTCCTTGGTCGTAATCCCTGGAATTGTTCTTTGTACCAATTCATCTCTAATCGAGGCAACAATTTTGCCAATTTCCTTCAAACCGTTAAAATCTTCTTCTGTTTTTGCAATCATTTATTCCTACCTCATTATCTTTTATAGTCTAAAATCCATAAGCTAAATAAGTATTAATTGTACCTTTATTTTCCCGAAAAATAAAAGCGATGTAAATGATTCGCTACAATACCTTTTTTTTCAAGGTCACCATTAGTTTACCATAACTAATTCCAAGACGTTCTATTATTGAAAATTCCTTTACTAAAGCCCAATTGTTGAACAAAGGTCAAACAGTCTCCTTTAGCTCCATAAAATAAAGTAGGGAAACCACTCTCGTGGCTTCCCCCTTATCAAACCGTACGTGCCCTATTAAGGCATACGGCTTACCCATATGTTATAAATGTTTATCAAGAGGATGCGTTCCAGGCATTTTGCATC